>CAYXCX010000068.1:0-8952 GCA_964463405.1 uncultured Clostridia bacterium | reverse complement strand
GTGCTGGCCGGCATGGAGCGCATCGACTCGGTGCTGGGCGTGATGGGCCGGGCCGACGAGGGGCCGCTCGACGCCGAGATCGAGGGGCGCATCGCCCTGCGCGAGAAGGCCAGGCGGGAGAAGGACTACCGCCGCGCCGACGAGATCCGCGCCGAGCTGAAACAGCAGGGAATCGTCCTGCTCGACACTCCCGCCGGCGTGAAGTGGAAGCGGGAGTAGTAGGCGGCTAGCGCTCGAAGGCCTCGCGGACGTACTTGACCAGGCGGTGCAGCAGCGACTCCCTCCTGCCGCCGCGGCGCTTGCGCAGGATCGCCTCCTTGGTTTCCTTCAGGCGCTGGTTGATCCCGTTGAAGGCCGGGTTCAGCTGGCGCGTCTTCTCGTAGTTCTCCCAGGCGGCGTTGAAATTTCCGGCCTTGAAATAGTTCTCGGCCGAGTAGAACCAGGCCTCGTCGTAGTTGGGATCGCGCTTGACGGCCTCGGAAAAGTACTTTTCGGCGGCGTAGAAGTTCTTGCGCATGGTCAGGATGATGCCCATGTAGAGGAGCAGGAAGACGTTGCGCCGGTTGATCTTGTAGGATTCCTGGAACTTCTCGCCGGCCTGCAGGTAGTTTTCCTTGCACATGGCGTATACGCCCTGGTTGAAGAAATACTTGCCCAGCTGGTCCTGGCTGAACATCCCCATCTGCACCTTCTGGTCGGCGGCCTGGTAGATCTTCATCACCTTCAGGAACGACTCGTGCAGGCGGACGAACTCCTCCTGGAGCAGGTCCTGGCCGACGAGGATGCGCTGGAACTTGATCTGCAGGGACTTTTCCAGGTATTTTTCCAGGACTTCGCCGATGGTTGCGCCCCGGCCCAGGTTGAACAACCGCAGCAACTCTTCCAGGTATTCCGTGTTCTCCATCCCGTCTCTCCTTGGCCGGGATTGTAGCACAGCCTAAAGCAAATGGAAATCCCTTTTCAACAGGTGGAGCACTTCCAGGGTGTTGGCGCGGGTGGCGGCGAAGTCGCCGCTGCTGTCGATGGCGTAGTGGGCCGATTTGAGCTTTTCGCGCAGCGGGAACTGCGAGCGGATGCGCTTCTGTGCCTCGGCGCGGGTCAGCCGGTCGCGCTCCATGGCCCGGCGCAGCTGCGCCGCCGCCGAGCAGTAGACCACGACCACGCGCTCGAAGTCCTTGTATATGCCCGACTCCAGCAGCAGCGCCGACTCGTAGAACAGGAAGTCGTAGATGCCCACGGCGGCGGCGTCGGCGATCTGGCGCCGCCGCTCCTCGCCGACCAGGGGGTGGACGATGGCGTTGACCGCCTGGCGCTTTTCGTGGTCCTCGAAAAGCGCCTGGCTGAACTTGTCCTTGTCCAGCGCCCCCAGGGGATCGAGGACGCCGGGTCCGAACAGGCCGGCGATCTCCCCCAGCAGCGGCGAGCCGGGGGCGAAGAGGATGCTCTTGGCCAGGTCGTCGGCGCGCAGCGTGCGGCAGCCCTGCTCCTCCAGCACCCGCAGGACGAAAGTTTTCCCCGTGGCGAAGCCGCCGGTGAGGCCGATCGTGTGCATGGGGCCCGGCTTACTTGTTCTGGCTCTTGAGGAAGTCGGAGAAGTTGAAAATGGATTTCTGGTCGGCGACCACGGCCTGGATGTTTGGCGCCAGCAGCTTGACGTATTCGTACTGGATCAGGGCCGGGTTCTCGGCCAGGGCCCGACCCTTCAGGCGCAGTGACTCGGCCTCGCCCTCGGCCTCGATGATCTTGCGCTTCTTCTCCTGCTCCTGCCGCTCCAGCACGTACTTCATGCGCTGGGCTTCCTGCTGGGCGATCTGCTTGTTCTCGATGGCCTGCTGGAACTCCTTGGAGAACTGGACGTTGCGCAGCAGCACCTCCTCCAGGGCGATGTGGTTCTTCTGGAACGAGGCGCGCAGCTGCTGGTCGATCTCGGCCTGGATCCGCGTGCGCTGGCCCGAGTAGACGTCCAGCACCGGGTATTCGGCCACGATCATGCGCACGGTCGAGCGCACCTGCGGGCGGATGACCTTGTTGACGAAGTCGACCCCCAGGGCGCGGTGCAGCTTGTCCAGGTTGGCGCCGTCGGGGTGGAAGCGCACCGAGATGTCCAGCAGCACCGTCTGGCCGTCGGCGGTCAGGGCCTGCAGCGAGTCGTCGCCGCGGACCTCGCCCTCCAGCTGGGCGATGCTCATGGTGTAGGCGCGGGCCTTCATGTCGTAGACCGTCGCCTGCTCGACCAGCGGCACCAGAAAATAGAAGCCCTCGTTGGGCGTGACCCGCAGGTTGCCGGTGGCCTTGTTGAAGATCACCGCCTTTTCGCCGGGATCGATGATGATGTAGACGCGGAACAGGAAGACCAGCACGAAGGCGACGATGAGCAGCGCCAGGATGGCTTTGCCGATTTTCTTGGTCATGTCCCCGCCGTCCTTGAATACTTGCTTGATGTTGTCCATGGGCAAAAGTCTAGCCCAGGGCCGGGGCGATGTCAAGGAAAGGACGCCCTCCTCGCCTGTGCCTTGCCGGGCGGGCCGCCTCCGTGGTAGGATGGTCTCCAGATGAAGCCCCCCAAGCCGACGCTCAACGACCTGCTCATGCTGCTGGTGGTTGCCGCCTGGGCGCTGAACATCTCGCTGGTCAAGGTGGCCCTGGCCGAGATCCCGCCCCTGCCCTACAACGGCGTACGCCTGCTGCTGGCCGCGGCCGTCCTGCTGGCCCTGCTGCCGCTTGCCGGCGAGAACCTGCGCCTGGAGCGGCGCCACCTGCCCAAGATCGCCCTCCTCTCGCTCAGCGGCTACGCCCTCTACCAGTACCTGTTCATCTCGGGGATCGACCTGACCACCGCCGGCAACACGGCGGTCATTTTCGGCAGCGCGCCGATCATGATCTCGCTGCTGAGCTCCTTTTTCAAGCAGGAGCGGATCACGCCGGCCGGCTGGCTGGGCATCGCCCTGGGGTTCGCCGGCATAGTCCTGGTCGTTGCCGGGGGCAAGGGCCTGGCGCTGTCGCTGCGCACCTGGAAGGGAGACCTGCTGCTGCTGGCCGCCGTGCTGCTGTGGGCCCATTACTCGGTCTCGGCCCGGCCGCTGCTGAAAATCTATTCTCCCCTCAAGTTCACCGCCGTGACCATGGGGCTGGGCGCGCTCCTTTTTCTTCCTCTGGCGCTGGCGCCGCTGCGGCGGCTGGATTGGGCCGCCGTCTCGGCCAAGGCCTGGCTGTGCCTGGCCTATTCGGGGCTGGTCGCCCTCTCGCTGGCCCTGGTCCTGTGGTTCCACTCGGTGCGCCGGGTGGGCAACAGCCAGACGGCCGTCTACTCCAACCTGCAGCCGGTGCTGGCCGTCTTCTTCGCCTGGCTGCTGCTGGGCGAGGCCGTGCCGCCGGCGCTGCTGCTCGGGGCGGCGGTCATATTCGCCGGCATCTATCTCACGCGCATAGGGCACAGCAAGTAGACGAAAAAAGACAATCTCTTAGTGATAGTGATAGTGTTAGTGTTAGGTTCCGGGGGTCGCAAGTGCGCCTCCTGCTACGAGGCCAGCCTGGTCCTGAACTTCGATTGAGGGGCATCCCGGCCCCATGTCGCCCGGCCCTTGACATCACCTGTTTAGGGTTGTATTTTTCCTCCTGCGGGCAAAGGAGAGCGGCATGAAGAACAAAATCGTTCCATGGGTTGCGGCCGGGACGCTGGCGCTGCTGGCCGCCCTGGCGGCCCAGTCGCTGGTCAAGAGCGGCGAGGCGGCGCTGGGGACGCGGAAATACGCGGAGTATTCCACCCCGGCCTTTTGCGGCACCTCGTGCCACGGCGACATTTATCAGCAGTGGCAGCAGGCGATGATGTCGCAGGCCTACACCCACCATTGGGACGAGATCGAGTATTTCAAGCTGGCCGTGCCCCATGCCGAGAAGGACAGCGTGGTGGCGGGGGTCAAGGCGGGCTGCAACGGCTGCCACGCGCCGATCGCCTTCCTGGCCGGCGACGTGCCGCCGCCGCTGCCCGAGAAGAACAGCAGGGCCAACGAGTCGGTCTCCTGCGAGGTCTGCCACACGGCGACCGGCTTTTCCGGCGACGTGCCGCACAACTTCAACTTCGTCTCCGAGCCGGGCAGGACCAAGTACGGCCCGCGCCAGGGCAAGAACTCGCCCGAGCACAACCTGGCCAAGTCGGATTTCCTAAACAAGGCCGAGTTCTGCGGCACCTGCCACAACGAGATGAGCCCTTACGGGGTCTGGGTGAAGTCGACGCAGCTGGAATGGAAGGAGGGGCCCTACAGCAGGGAGGGCGTGCGCTGCCACGACTGCCACATGACCACCGCTGCGGGGCGCTCGGCGGCCATGGGCAACCTGTATCCCGACGTTCGCCAGCACCTGTTCCACGGCGCCCACGACCCGGGCAAGGTGGCCGGCACCATCGAGCTGCGCGTCCATCCCGACATCCGCGAGGCCGAGCCGGGAGACAGGGTGAAATTCACCGTGGCCCTGTTCAACCAGAAGACGGGGCACAAGTTCCCCAGCGGCTCGGTCGAGGACCGCATCGTCTGGATGCACGTGGAGGCGGTCGACGCCGCAGGCAAAATCTACCACCTGCCGGTCGACAAAAAGGGCTTTGCCGGCGAGGAGTACACCATCGCCTCCGAAGTTCTGGCCTACCAGGACATGGGCATCGCCCTGGACCAGCCCGATTTCGCCGGCGTGGCCCGCGACGGCGTGCCGGCCGGCGACCGCATCTTCCGCATGCCCTATTTCGACCCCCAGGGGCGGATGACCATCCAGCAGTGGAACACCAAGTCGCTGGGCGTCGACTACCGCATCGGCCCGCGCGAGACCAAGCTGGAAACCTGCACCTTCACCCTGCCCGATGACGTCGCCGCCGGGCCGCTCAGGGTCACGGCCGTCCTGAATTACCAGAAGCTGGTCAAGCCGGTGGCTGACCTGCTCGGCGTGCCGGCCGACGAGTCGGAGATCGTCAGGGTCAACGAGCACTCGACCGTCATCCAGGTCGTCGACTGAAGGAGGGGAGCATGAAGAAAACCGCCGCCGTTCTCCTGTTCGTGATGCTGGGCCTGGGGCTGGCCGCCTCGCTCGAGGCCATGCCGGCCTTCGCCCGCAAGTACCGCATGTCCTGCAAGGTCTGCCACGCGCCGTTCCCCAGGCTGAAGCCTTACGGCGAGGAGTTCGCCGGCAACGGCTTCGCGCTCAAGGACCAGGCGGCGCCGCGCTACACGGCCGACACCGGCGACGCCGAGCTTTCGCTGATCCGCGAGCTGCCGCTGGCCCTGCGCGTCGAGGCCTTCGCCTCGTTCAACCATGCCAACGGAGACAGCCTGGATCTCTCGACGCCCTACCTGATCAAGCTGCTGTCGGGCGGCGAGCTGTTCCGCAACGTCTCCTATTATTTTTATTTCTTTTTCAGCGAGCGGGGCAAGGTGGCCGGGCTGGAGGACGCCTTTGTCATGTTCAACGAGGTGCTGGGCGGCCTGGACGTCGTCGTCGGCCAGTTCCAGGTCGCCGACCCGCTGTTCAAGGGCGAGCTGCGCCTGACCTACGAGCCCTACGCCGTCTACAAGGCCAAGCCCGGCCTGTCGGGGGTCGACCTGACCTACGACCGCGGCGTCATGCTCACCTACGGCCTCAAGGGCGGCACCGACCTGGCGCTGGAGGTGGTCAACGGCAGCGGCATCGGCGACAGCGAGGCCAACCCCGGCGGCCGTTTCGACGCCGACAAGTACAAGAACCTCATGGCGCGGATCAGCCAGGACCTGGGTGACAACCTGCGCGTCGGCGTCTTCGGCTATCTCGGCAAGGAGCTGGGGGGAATCCGCGGCCAGGCCAACGAGATGTGGATGGCCGGGGCCGACGCCACCCTGGGGCTGGGCAAGATGGAGCTGAACCTGCAGTACGTCGAGCGCCGCGACGACAACCCTTTCTTCCTGCTGGCGGAGCAGGAGGTGGCGACCCGCGGCGGCTTCGCCGAGCTGATCTATCTGCCCCGGGGCGATGACAGCCCCTGGTACGGCGCCGGCCTCTTCAACTGGATCGACTCCGATCAGGAGAACCTGAAGTATACCGCCGCCAGCCTGCACGGCGGCTGGGTGCTGCGGCGCAACTTCCGCCTGGTGGCCGAGGCCAGCTACGCCTTCCGCTCCGCCAAGGGCGAATACCCCCGCTTCGGCGTCGGGCTGGTCACCGCCTTCTAGGGGGCGTCAGGCTCCGTCTGCCGCGTCGAGCATGATCTGCTGGATGCGGGCGATGGCGGCCTCAGCGTCGGCCAGGATTCCCTCGCGCAGCTTCATGTTGTCCAGCAATTGCAGGGCCAGGTTTTTCAGCAGCGGCGCCGCCGGGTCGGCCTGGTGCAGGGCGGCCATTTTCCGGATCAGCGGATGGCCGGGGTTGATCTCCAGCACGCGCTTGGCGAGCGGGTAGTCCTTGTTGACCATCCGGATGATCTTTTCCATCTGCGCCGAGGGGCCGTCGGCGGGATTGAGCAGGATGCAGGGGCTGTCGACCAGGCGCTTGGACACCTTCACGTCCTGGACCTGGTCGCCGTAGGTCGCTTTCAGGTAGACGAGCAGGTTTTCCGCCTCCTGCAGCGCCGTGGCGTCGGCGGCCGATTTCTCCTCCAGGGCGATGTCGGCGCTCTCGGCCATCTTGAACGGCTTCTTGTCGAACTCGCGCAGGTGGTCGAGGACGAATTCGTCGAGCGGGTCGGTCAGGAAAAGCACCTCATAATCCTTTTTGCGGAAGATCTCCAGCGCCGGGTTGCGCTCGATGGCGGCGCGGCCGCTGCCGCCCAGGTAAAAGATCTCCTTCTGCCCGGCGGCCATGCGCCCGGCGTACTGCTTCAGGCCGGCCAGCTCGTCGCCCGCGGTCTTGGAGGAAGAGAACAGCAGGAGCGCCGCGATTTTTTCGCGGTTCTCGAAGTCATTGACCGCCCCCTCCTTGAGGTTCTTGGCGAAATTCCTCCAGATGGCCAGGTACTTGTCCCGGTTCTTTTCCTTCAGGGTCTCCAGGTGCTCCAGCAGCTTCTTGACCACGTGCCGGCGGATCTTGTCGATGCGCGCGTTGTTCTGCACCGTCTCGCGCGAGATGTTCAGCGGGATCTCCTCCGAGTCGACCACGCCCTTGACGAAGCGCAGGTACTCGGGCATGACCTCCTTGGCCCCCTTTTGGATGAGGACCTTGCGCGAGTAGAGGTCGACGCCCGGCTCCTCCTTCATCAGCCCCAGCAGCTCCAGCGAGGTCTTGGGCACGTAGAGCAGGGCCTGGAACTGCACCGGGGCGTCGGACTGGAGATGGAGCCAGGTCTCGGGCTCCTCCTGGGTGTTCTCCAAAAACTTGTAGAACTCGACGTAGTCCTGGTCGGCCAGCTTCGACTTGGGCTGGGCCCAGACCGCGTCGCGGCGCTCGATCTTCTCGCTGTCCAGGTAGATGGGGAAGGGGACGAACTTGGAGTGGCTGAGGACGACGTGCTTGAGGCGAAAGGGTTCCAGGTACTCCTTCTCCTCCTTCTTGAGCAGCAGCTCGATGCGCGTGCCGCGCCCCGCCATCTCCGCCTCCTCGATGGTGTAGCTGCTCTCGCCGGCCGACTTCCACAGCCAGGCCTTGGCGTCCTTCTGCCAGGAACGGGTGGTGATGCGGATCTCCCTGGCCACCATGAAGCTGGAGTAGAAGCCGACGCCGAACTTGCCGATCAGCTCGGCCTGGCCCTGGCCCTGCTCCTTGAGCCGGCGCAGGTAGTCCAGGGTGCCCGAGTGGGCGATGGTGCCGATGTTTTGCACCAGCTCCTCGCGGGTCATGCCCACGCCGTTGTCCTCGACCGTCAGCATGCCGCGCTTCTTGTCGGCCGCGCCCGTGATCTTCAGCTCCTGGTCGCGGCCGGCCAAATCGGGCACGGTCAGGAACTCGAACTGCATCTTGTTCAGCGCGTCGGCGGCGTTGGAGACCAGTTCGCGCAGGAAGACCTCCTTGTTCTTGTACAGGGAATAGACCAGGATGTCGAGCAGCTGCTTGACCTCCGACTGGAACTCGAATTTTTCTCCCTTTTCCTCTGCCATGGCGATTCTCCTTGGGCGTTTTCGCTTAAATTATACCATTTCTGTCAAGGCCGGCGGCATGGGCGGTTGCAAAAAAGCGGGGCAATGGCTACAATGGCGCCTGGACAAATTGAAGCAAGGAGGCGTCATGGCAGTCGTCATCAGCGGAAAGAACCTGAAAATCGAGGACGTGTACAGCGTGGCTTGTCGCAACGAGAAGGTCGAGCTGCATCCCGAGGCGCTGGAGCGCATCAAGGCCTGCCGGGCCTTCATTGAGAAGCGCATCGAGGCGCGCGAGATCATGTACGGGGTCAACACCGGCATCGGCGAGTTTTCCGAGGTGGTGCTGACCGACGAGCAGGTCGGCCAGTTCCAGAAATACCTGATCTACAACCACGCGGCCGGGATCGGCACCCCGGTGCCCGTGCCCGAGGTGCGGGCGGCCATGCTGGCGCGCATCAATGTCCACGCCAACGGCTATTCCGGCTGCCGCCCCGAGATCACCCAGACCTACGTGGATATGCTGAACAAGGGGGTGACGCCGGTGGTCTGCAACAAGGGCAGCGTCGGCGCCTGCGGCGACCTGGCGCCCATGAGCCAGATCGCCCTGCTGCTGATGGGCGAGGGCGAGGCGTTTTATGAAGGCGAGCGCCTGAGCGGCGCCGCGGCCATGAAGAAGGCCGGCATCCCCGTGCCCGGTCTCAAGGCCCGCGACGGCCTGGCGGCGATCAACGGCAGCAACCTGATCAACGGCATGGCCTGTCTGCAGATCTACGAGACCGAGCGCCTGCTCAAGCAGGCCGAGATCGCCGCCGCCATGACCCTGGAAGCGCTGATGGCCAACATGAAGCCCTACGACGCCCGCCTGCACAAGCTGCGCGGCTTCCAGGGCGCGGTCACGTCGGCCGAGAACATCAAGCGCGTCATCGAG
>CAYXCX010000067.1:2726-9029 GCA_964463405.1 uncultured Clostridia bacterium | reverse complement strand
GCGAGGCCATCTTTTCCGAGGTGACCAGCTGCTTCTGGATGAGGTTCTTCTCCGTCACGTCCTCGAACACGAAGATGCGGCCGGAGACGTTGCCCGCCTCGTCCTTGAGCGGCGAGACGTAGACGTCAAAGAAGGTTTCGGCCTCGCCCGACTCGACCTTGACGTTGCGCAGGGTGCGGGTGCCGGCCGGGCCCGGCTGCAGCGTCTGCCACAGCTGCGGGCCCAGGACCTGCGGCGCCCGCCGGCGCAGCGCCTGCTCGCGCGGGAGGGCGAAGCGGCTCTCCATGAAGGGGTTCCAGGTCTGCACCTGGTTCTGGCGCGACACGACCAGGATGCCCAGGTTGATGTTCTCGATGATGTTCTCGTTGAATTCCTTGAGCAGGTTGAGCTCGGCCAGCTGCTCCTCCAGCCGCGAGTAGAGGAAGGCGTTCTCCACCGACAGGGCCAGCGGCGAGGCGATGCTGGCCATCAGGTCCCAGTCCTCGACCGTCAGGTAGGAATGGCTCGTCTTGCGGCCCAGGGCCACGATGCCGACCAGGCGCTCGCCGATCTTCAGCGGCTGGAATTGCAGCAGCCTGGCGTCGGGCATGGCCGCCTGATCGCGGGGGAACTTGGTGGCGAATTCCTGCTCCGACAGGAACACGAGGTGCTCCAGGTTCTCCAGCGCGCCCAGGAAACCGCGGGTCAGGAACAGGCGGCGCCGGCCGGGCAGGGAGTAGAAGAGGTTGCCGCGGGTTTGGATGAGCAGCGCGGCCTCCTGCAGCTGGAAGCCGCGGCTGATGATTTCCAGGAAATTCTGCGACAGCGAAGCCAGGTCGCGCTGGGAGCTGATCGACCCCTCCAGCTCCTTCAGCTTGCGCTTGAAGTGGAAGGTGTCGCGGTAGAACAGCTTCTCGAAGACCCGCTGGATGGTCCCCTCCAGGGGCCGGAACAGCAAGCCGGCCATGAGGATGGCCGCCAGCGACCAGAAGATGCCCAGCAGCTTGTTCTGCTCGATGTTCAGCCCCAGGAACAGGTAGGTGCCGAAGATGAAGAGGAACAGCGACGAGACCGACAGCGTCTTCTTGATGGTGCTCTCGATGTCGGTCACGCGCCGCGGCGACAGGAAGTAGACCAGGCTCAGGGGCAGCAAGGGCAGCAGCAGCGCCCCCAGGGTGACGGTTGCCGCGCCGCCGGCCGCGTCCTGGCGGGAGAAGTTGAGCAGCAGCAGCGAAGCCAGTCCCAGCGAGACGCCGGCCAGAGGCAGCAGGTAGCGCTTCTGCTTTTTTTTCAGGATCAGGGCCAGCGATGAGGCGGCGAAGGCGGCCCAGGCCAGCCCGGCGTACACGGCGAAGTAGTTCCGGCCCAGGAAGCGGAAGTGGTTCAGGGTCGAAACCAGGACTTCCGGGTCGGGGGCGAGCAGGTTGCGCAGGACGAAGTAGAGGGTGATGGCCAGCAGCGCCAGCGGCGGCAGGAAGATCAGCAGGCCGCGCAGGCGGGCGCTGACGTTGCGGAACGCCTGGGTGCGCAGCGGGTACTGCAGCGCGTACTGCAGGAGCAGGGCCGGGAACAGGAAGAAGGCCAGCGTGTCCAGGGACAGGAAGAGAAAGTCCGCCGGCCCGTATTCGCTGGTGGGCGAAAAAATCAGCAGCCCCGCCAGGGCCAGGCTGAGCTGGAAAAAATTGCGCGGCGGCGGAAACAGCGTCGACTGGCGCACGTAGACGTTGAGGATGCCCAGGGTGAGCAGCATGGTCAAAATGCCGACGAAGACCAGGATGTAATAGGAGAAAGGGGTGAACACCGGGTCGATGTCCAGGCCGACGTTCTTCAGGATGCCCTCGCGCTCGATCTCGTAGCGGCAGTAGTTGCGGCCGGAGATGGAGCGCAGCAGGTCGATGCGGTTGGCGACCAGGTACTTGTTGACCGCCAGCAGCATGTCGCCGGGGCGCACCTGGCTGTCGGCGGGGGCGGCGCGGCAGACCAGCCCCTGGGGGGTCGTCTCCCAGGAGATGTGGTCGGTGACCGAGCTCCACTTCAGCTTCTGGAAGATGTTGGCCAGCGTGGCCAGGATGAATACGGCGAAGACGAGGTGCCACAGGTATTTGCCGGCGAAAGCGCGGGCGGCGGCGACCAGGCGCTGCAACTGCTCGCGGGTCATAACAGAACGCCGGCGCGCGAGGTGCGGAAGGCCCAGACGATCTTTTCCCGCCGCTGCAGCGGCGGCAGCGTCTTCTGGAAAAAGCGCCGTGCCAGCATTTCGCGCTCGTAGGAGCTGGAAAAAATGTCGTCCTCGCTCTCGGGGTACTCGTCGGCGCGGCGGGCGGCGGGGTTTTCCCGCGGCGAGGCGCCGTCGGGGTTCAGTTCCTGGGCCGCAACCCTGCGCCCGGAGGCAGCCGGCAGCAGCAGGGCCAGCAGCAGGACCAGAAGGGCTTTCCTCATGTCGGTGGCGGGCGGCGGCGGCCGCGTCTCCTATGCCCGGATTATAGCAAGTAGGGCCTTTCCTGGCAAATATCCGTTAAAGGCAAAAGGCAAAAGGAAAAAGGCAAAAGTGAAGAGCCCCTTATCCGGGAATTGTCCGCGTTAGAAGAGCCCTTCCATTGCTGATCCTAACAAGGGAAAAGGTAATAGATAAGGGGAAAAAGCGAAGGGCCCTCTATCCGGGAATCGTCACTATTGAAGAAGGCCTCCCATTGCAGTTACTAACACTAACACTATCACTATCACTTCTTCCGTCCATTCTGCTGAATGACCTTCAGGGTCTGCTCGGCGATCTCCAGCTCCTCGTTGGTCGGCACCACCATGACCGCGACCCGCGAGCCTTTCTTGGAGATGACGCCGAACTTGCCGAACGCCTCGCGGTTGGCCTGGGCGTCGAGCTCGATGCCCAGCGCCTCCATGTCGCGCAGGATCATCTCCCGCTCCTCGCGGCCGCGCTCGCCGATGCCGGCGGTGAAGATGACCAGGTCGACGCCGTTCATGGCGGCGATGTAGGCGCCGATGTATTTCTTGATGCGGTAGGCGAAGATTTCCAGCGCCAGCAGGGCCTGGGGGTGGCCGGCGGCGGCCTTCTCGTTGATGTCGCGCATGTCGGAGGAGACGCCGGAGATGCCGAGGATGCCGCTCTGGCGGTTGAGCACGGCGTCGACCTGCTCCGCGCTCAGCCCCAGCGTGCGCTGCAGCACCAGGGGAATGGCCGGGTCCAGGTCGCCGCAGCGGGTGCCCATCACCAGCCCCTCCAGCGGCGTGTAGCCCATGGAGGTGTCAACCGAGACGCCGTTGCGGATGGCGGTGATCGAGGAGCCGTTGCCCAGGTGGCAGGTGATGATCTTCAGCTCCTGCAGCGGGCGGCCCAGGGCCTTGGCTCCCTGCTTGGCCACGTAAAAGTGGGAAGTGCCGTGGAAGCCGTAGCGGCGGATCTTGTTCTCGCGGTAATAGTGGTAGGGCAGGGGATAGACATAGGCCTTTTCGGGCATGGTCTGGTGGAAGGCGGTGTCGAAGGTGCCGGCCATGGGGATGCCGGGAAGGATCTTGAGGCAGGCCTCGATGCCGGTGATGTTGGGAGGGTTGTGCAGCGGCGCCAGGGGAACGCACTCCTTGAGGGCGGCCAGCACGGCGTCGGTGATGGGCACGGTGCCGTTGAACTTCTCGCCGGCATGGACCACGCGGTGGCCGACGGCGAAGATCTCGCCCTTGTCGCGGATGACGCCGGTCTCGGCGTCGGTCAGGTGGCTGACGATCAGCTGGATGCCCTGTTCGTGGTTGGCGACGTCGCGGGTGATGACGTGCTTGCGGTCGCCCTGGTAGTAGTTCAGCACCGAGCCGGGGATGGCGATGCGCTCCAGCAGGCCCTTGGCCAGGACCGCGCCGCTCTCCATGTTGATCAGCTGGAACTTGATCGAGGAACTGCCGCAATTGATGACCAGAATCTTCATGTCGCCCTCTTTTGCCCTTGGATTTATTAATTTTGATTATAACGCTTTTTCCCGGAAAAGCAAATAGATAAAATTTAGACTTTAACTATTGCAGAGAAAGATACCACCCCTCTAGTGATAGTGGCAGGTGCGAGCCTTAAAACTGTCTATATGAAAACACGATTCAAGCACCTCAAATATAACCAAAAAAGATTTGCTTTAAGGAATTCTTTCCATTGCGGCTGCTACCATTGCCACTATCACTATCGCTATCACTGGCTTCCGTGTTTGTGATCCTCCGCGACTATGGTAAAATGCTGGATGCGCAAAACGCGAATTTTCCTGACCCTGGCCCTGCTGGCCGCGGCGCCGCTGCTGGCCTACGTCGGCCCGGGCGCCGGCTTCGCCTTCGTCGGCTCCTTCTTCTTCATCTTTGCCGCCTTCTTCCTGGCCGTCTTCAACTTCCTGACCTTCCCCGTCCGCGCCCTGCTGCGCTTCCTCAAGCGGGCGCGCATCATGAAGAAGGCCAGGTTCAAGCGCGTGCTGCTGGTCGGCTTCGACGGCATGGACTACAACCTGTTCCGCCGCTTCCAGAAGGAGGGGCACAAGTTCCCCCACTTCGAAAAACTGGCCCGGGAGGGGACCTTCACCCAGCTGTGGAGCACCGAGCCGCCCATCTCGCCAGTGGCCTGGTCGACGTTCACCACCGGCGTCAACCCCGGCAAGCACAACATCTTCGACTTCCTGACCACCGACCGCGCCACTTACATGCCCAAGATGGCCGGCTCGGACATCATCCCGCCGCGGCGCAGCCTGAAGGTCGGCCCCTGGGAAATCCCGCTGGGCAGCCCCAAGATCGAGCTCAAGCGCAAGTCGCAGAGCTTCTGGAAGATCGTCGGCTCCAAGGGGATTTACGCCTCGGTGCTGCGCATGCCCTTCACCTTCCCCCCCGAAAAGTTCTACGGCTCGATGCTCTCGGGGCTGGGCACTCCCGACCTGCGCGGCACGCAGGGAAGCTTCAGCTTCTATTCCGAAGGCGCCGCCGAGAACTTCGACATCTCCGACGGCGTCTTCGAGCCGCTGCAGCCCCTGGGCGGCGACCGCTTCGGCGGCCGCATCAAGGGGCCGGGCCACCCCTTCCGCAAGGGCAACCCGCCGCTCGAGATCCCCTTCACCCTGACGCTGGACCGCTCGGCGAAGCAGGCCGTGATCGCGGTGGGCAGGGAGACGGTCGTGCTCGAGCGCAACCGCATCTCGCCCTGGGTCAAGCTGGAGTTCAGGGCCGGCCTGATCACCGTGGCCGGCATCGCCCAGTGGGTGCTGGAGGACACCGCGCCGCTGAAGCTCTACCTGTCGCCGATCAACATCGACCCGGAAAAGCCCTCCATGCCCGTTTCCCATCCCAAGATCTTCTCGGTCTACCTGGCCAAGCTGCTCGGCTCCTTCGCCACCCTGGGCATGGCCGAGGACACCTGGTCGCTGAACGAGCGCATCCTGTCCGAGTCCAACTTCATCGACCAGGTCTACCGCACCCAGGAGGAGCGGGAGCGGATCTTCTTCAACACCCTGGACAAGGTCAAGGACGGGCTGTTCGTCCAGGTGTTCGAGACGACCGACCGCATCCAGCACATGTTCTGGCGCTACCTGCCCGGCTCGGGCTCGCCGGCGGAGCGGCCCAGCGCCGACCCGCGCGTGACCGAGTCGATCCTCGAAAGCTACCGGGCCATGGACGCCTTCCTGGAGAGGCTCTTCGGCAAGATGCGGCCGAGCGACCTGCTGATGATCGTCTCCGACCACGGCTTCAGCGCCTTCAACCGCGGCTTCCACCTCAACTCCTGGCTGCAGCGCCAGGGCTACCTGGTCCTTAAGGACGGCAAGAAGGCCAGCGGCAAGTGGTACGCCGACGTCGACTGGAGCCGCTCGCGCGCTTACGGCCAGGGATTGAACGGCGTCTTCCTCAACCTCAAGGGGCGCGAAAGCCAGGGCATCGTCGAGCCCGGCGCCGAGGCCGAGGCGCTGAAGCGCGAGATCAAGGAGAAGCTTATGCAGGTGGTCGACGACAAGCACGGCAAAAAGGCGATCCGCAAGGCCTACGCCCGCGAGGAAATCTACCGCGGCCCCTACACGGTCAACGCCCCCGACGTCGTGGTCGGCTACGAGGCGGGCTACCGCGTCTCCTGGGAGTCGGCGGTCAACTACGTGGGCGAGGAGCTGTTCGCCGACAACACCCGCCTGTGGAGCGGCGACCACGCCTTCACCCGCGACCAGGTGCCGGGGATCTTTTTCTGCAACCGCAAGATCAGGGAAAAGGACCCGGGGCGGATCGACATCTCGCCCACTGTCCTGGCCGCCGACGGCATTGACAAACGCGCCGTTGTGGATGGGCGCTGCCTGAGTGTGGGCGTAGTTTTTG
>CAYXCX010000067.1:0-2716 GCA_964463405.1 uncultured Clostridia bacterium | reverse complement strand
CCCCCTGGACGAGTTGAAGCTCCTCCCCGCGGACACGGTCCTGGCCGCCTTCGGCATTGACAAGCCCGCCTTTGTCGACGGCCGCGACCTTGGTTTGGGCTGACTTTTTTCCTGATTGAAAACCCTCATTTTTTGAATATATTGGTTTTTAGAGGGGTGCCCCATGATCAAGAAAAGAGAGGAAAAGCGCGTCCCTTTCCGCAAATTGATCATCTGCAAGTGCGGCGACGACATGCATCCGGGCTTCACCCAGGACATCTCCCAGCATGGCATCGGCATCCAGACCACGAGCCCCCCGGAGCTCAGGCGCCGGGTGCGCATCGCCCTGGCGGTGGCCAGCGACTCGATCTTCCTCGACGGCGAGGTGCGCTGGGCCCACGAGTTCAGCGGAGCGCTCGAGGCCAAGCCCAGGGAAATGGGGGTGTTCATCCCGCGCCCGCCGCGAGAATACCTGCGGCTGGTGGCCGATTGCTGCGATGGGGCCGGGCCGCGGCCCAATCCGGCTTATGAGCCTCTTAAATAACAGAAGAACTGAAACGAACTTTTAGTGATAGTGATAGTGATAGTGGTAGTAGCAAGCACTTAGACGATCTTTTTTTGCCTTTCAAACGATTTTGTTCTGCTCCTGCCGTTTGCATATTCGCCCGCCGTGAGGCAAAATGGGCGAATGATCAAGGGAACTCTGCCCTGCCGGCCGGCGCTTGCGGTGCTACTTTTGCCGCTCCTGTCGCTGTTCCTCCCGCTGGCGGGGCAGGAACGGGTCCACGAGCGGATCGAGGTGATCTACCAGGAAATCCTAGTGCGGGTATTCGACGGCTCGCGGGCCGTGCCCGGGCTGCGGGCCGAGGATTTCGCGCTGCTTGAGGACGGCCAGCCCGTCAAAGTGGGCTATTGCCGCGAGCTGCGCCGCTCGCTGGCCCGACCCGAGGCCGAGCCCCCGGGCTCCGGCCCGGCCGCGGCCCAGGCCAGTCCGCGCCTGTTCCTGTTCATGTTCTGGCAGAACGAGGAGAGCCGCGAGTGGCCCAGGGCCTGGGATTATTTCGTCCGCGAGATCTATCGCCCCGGCGACCGGGTCGTTCTCAGCGACGACAGCCGGGCCGTGGAGATCCGCTCCCTCGAGAGAGAGAAGGGGAGGATTGACGCCTTTTTCGCCGACCTGGCCCGCGACCTGCGCTGGAAATGGCTGGAAAAGCAGCGCCTGGTCCGCGAGATGGAGAAGAGCGCGGCCGACTTCCTCGACAGCATGGTCAAGCGCACCAGCGACCGCAGCAACGATCCCAACGCGCCCACCCGGCGCAGCGAATTTGACTTCGAAAAAGTCACCCTCCAGGACTTCAAGGACCGCTACCAGGCGGCGGTCAACGAGTACCGGCTGACGCGGCTGAAGGGAGATCCCGATCGCCTGGAGCGGCTGGCCGCGGCGCTGAAGGCGGTGGAGGGGGAGAAATGGGTGCTGCTGTTCATGCAGAACGAGCGGCTGCCGCTGCTCGATCGCCACGGCCGCATCTTCCGCGAGGCGCCGATGAAGCAGGAGACGGTGACCGAGCTGCGGCGCTTCATGGAGGAAACGGAACGCCAGTTCC
Organism: uncultured Clostridia bacterium; assembly: GCA_964463405.1. Classification (GTDB taxonomy): domain Bacteria; phylum Acidobacteriota; class Aminicenantia; order UBA2199; family UBA2199; genus UBA2199. Next base: position 1,133 of record CAYXCX010000067.1, on the reverse strand, counting down.
GCTTCAGCGGCGAGGTGATCAGCTACCTGCGCGACCTGCGGCCGCTGTTCGTCGGCGCCAACGCCACCTTCCACCTCCTTCTCAGCGACCCGGCCGAGGAGATGCTGCCGGGCGACAACATGCAATGGAAGCCGGTCTTCTCCTCCTGGGAGGGGGCCTTCCGCCAGATCAGCGCCGACACCGGCGGCCGGGTGAGCGACACCACCAAGCTGGACGAGGCTTTGCGCCGGGCCGCCGAGCGCGAGGACGTCTATTACGTCCTCACCTTCCGGCCGGGCCCGGGCGAAGAGCGCCGGCGCCGGCTGCAGGTCGAGGTGAAGCGGCCGGGGCTGAAGGCGGTCTTTTCGCGCAAGCTCCAGCTGGGCGAGCTGTTCCCGCTCAAGATCCAGGCCCTGGATTGGCGGGAGGGCAAGCTGGTGATCTCGCTGGCCGACTACCAGCGGACCTACGGCGAGGCCGGGCTGGCCGGCAGCCTGCGCGTCCAGGTCGGCGCCCAGGTGCGCGGCGGAGAGCCCCTGGCGGCCCGGCGCGAAATCGCGCCGGCCGAGGCGGCCGCCCAGGTGGAGCTGGCCCTGAGCTTCCCCGCGCCGGGACGCTATTTCGTAGAGGTCGAGGCCCAGGACCTGCTGACCGGCAACCGGGCCAGCGAGGGCAAGGAGATCGAAGTCGCCCCGCCGCCCGCGTCCGCGGCGCCGGCTGCGGAGCCGAAGCACCCAGCAGAGCTGCCGCCTGAACTGGAGCCGGTCATGGCCAAGGCCGCCGCCTACTGCCGGCGGCTGAAGGAGGCGGCGTTCCGCTTCTTCTGCGTAGAGAAGGTGCTGGAGCGGACCCTGGAGCGCAACCCGCTGACCAAGCGCACGGAGCCGGTCGAGCGGCGCTGGGAGTACGACTACCAGATCACCGGCGCCGGCGGCGGCATCGGCGAGCGGCGGCGGCTGCCGCGCGAAGGGACGCGCCGGGTCGCGCGCGACAACGCCACACTGGAGACCCGCTTCTCCTCCCACTACTCGGTGTTCCTGCCCGTGACCCTGCTGGCGCTGGAGAACCGGGCGGCGTATGCCTACCGGCTTGCCGGGCGCGACCGCATCGGCAGAAGCCGCTGCGTCGTCGTCGAGGTAACACCGCGCCGGGCC
>CAYXCX010000066.1:759-9107 GCA_964463405.1 uncultured Clostridia bacterium | reverse complement strand
CGTGGGCGGTGGTGGCCACGGCGTCGTAGTCGCCGTTGTAGTTGAGCTTGATGTAGGGATGGACGCCGTAGACGCCCCCCGAGTAGGCGCCGCTCTCCTTGCCCTTGTTGGGGTAGAGGTCCATCCAGCGCTCCGCGAAGGCCCGGCGCAGGGCGCCGGCATACTCCGGGCCCATGGGCTTGAGCGCATCCGTGACCAGCCGCTGCGCCTCGGCGAAGGGGAAGGCTTTGTCCACCGCCGGCACCGCCGAGGCGTAGACGTCCTCGTAGCGGAACTGGGACAGGTTCAGCATCTTCCGCTTCAGGGCCAGGTAGCGGTGCAGCGCCGGCAGGTAGGCGCGGACCTGGCGGATCAGCTGGTGGTAAACCTCGGGGGAGATGTCCTCGGCGAAGAGGCGGGCCGCAAGGCAGTCGGCATGGCTGCGGATGCGGGCGTCGAAGAAGTGGCTCTTGATGGCCCCGTCCTGCAGGATGGCAAAGGTGTTCTCGAATTTTTTCTGGTTCTCCCAGTACGCCTTCATGACCAGGCTGCGGTCGGCGGCCTCCCGGGAGCCGCGCAGGCGCTGGTAGGCCGCCTGGTCGAGCTGGACCTTGCTGCCGTCGGCCAGCGTGACTTCGGGGCGCGGCACCTCGAGGTTGTTGAGCATGCCCGAGGCGTCGGCCGGCACGCCGCTGAACAGCCCGGTCAGCGAGACGATGCGCTGCTGCTCGCTGGGCAGCACGTGGGCCTTCTCGCGCAGGATGCTCTCGACGCCGAAACGGTAGGGAGCCAGCCCGGGCTCGGCCTGCAGGAAGGCGGCGAAGCGCTCGCCGCCCAGGGCCAGGATGTCGGGGCGCATGAAGGCGAGCTTGGAACCCAGCTGCACGAACCCGGTGCGGATCTCTCCCAGCATGGCCTGGAAGCGGGTGTTGGCCATGTCGGTGTTGGACTGGTGGCTGGCGTAGGAATAGAGCCGGGCGCCGCGCAGCTGGATCGAGCTGGTCAGGTCGAGCAGCCGTTTCATGGCGGCTGCCGAGCCGGTCCAGCCCTTGGCCGCCTCGTCGATGGCGGCGATGTCGCGGGTCACGGCCTCCTTTTCGGCCTGCCAGTCGGCCTCGGAGGCGTAGAGGTCCTCAATCTTCCATGTGTGCTCCAGAGGCACCTCGGAGCGGGCTTGCAACGAATAATCGGGAATTTTCTTCATCTCATCGCCGGGCTGTGCAGCCAGGGCCGAACCCAGCACGGCGCACGCGGCCAGAACCGCCAGGGGCATTCTCATGTTCATGCATGTTTCTCCTGTGGTTATGAATTTGAGGTTCATAATACGAAAAAGGGAGCGCAAGGTTTCGCTCCGGCCTCTTCTCCCTACCGGCGCGCGTTGACAATCGGCCGTGTTCCCGGTACCCTGATCTCTTGAAGAAAAAATGGAACGAAGCAAGCAGCCGGGATGAGGCCATCCCGGCAATCCGCCCCGGCGCGGCCCGGGGCGCCTTGGCGCCGGCGCAGGCGGCGCTGCCATGAGCCGGGACGGGCGTTCACGGAGCGTCGGATTCGCCGCCCGCGAAAATTCCCGCCGGCCGCCGGCCTGCCGACCGGGGGACCTGCGCGCATGAAGGTCGCCGTCATCGGCTCGCGGGGCTATCCGATCGTCTACAGCGGCTACGAGACCTTCGTACGCGAGCTGGCGGAAAGGCTGGTCCGCCAGGGAGTGGATGTCACCGTCTACTGCCACCGCGGCCTGTTCCGGGAGCGGCCGGCGATGGTCAACGGCGTCCGCCTGGTCTACCTGCCCACCATAGAAAAGAAGAATCTGAGCCAGTTTCTCCACTCCTTGCAGTCCTTCATTCACGCCTGCCTCAGCCGCTACGACGCGGTCCTGGCGGTCAATGCCGCCAATGGCCCGTTCGGCCTGCTGACCCGGCTGTGCCGCCTGCCCAGCGCCATCAACGTCGACGGGCTCGAGTGGCTGCGGCCCAAGTGGCGCGGCCTGGGGGCGCGCTACTTCCGCTGGGCCTCGCGGCAGGCCACCCGCTTCTTCGACCGGGTGATCACCGACTCGCGCGAGATGCAGCGCATCTACCGCCGGGAATTCGCCGCCGAGTCGGCGATGATCGCCTACGGCGCCGACGTCCCGCCCGCGGCCGATCCGCGCCTGCTGGAGAGCTGGGGGCTCGCGAGCAGGGGCTACTACCTGCTCGTCGGCCGCATGGTCCCCGACAACAACGCCGACCTGATCGTCCGCGAGTTTGTCGCCTCTCCCACCGCCCGCAAGCTGGTCGTGGTCGGCGGCGATCCCTACGGCGGCCGCTATGGCCGGGCCCTGCGCTCGCGGACCGATCCCCGCCTGGTGTTCCCGGGATTTGTCACCGACGCCGCCGAACTGGCCGCCCTGTACCAGCACTGCTTCGCCTACCTGCACGGCCACGAGTTCGGCGGCACCAACCCCTCGCTGCTGCAGGCGCTGGCCGCGGGCTGCGCCGTCTGCGCCCTGGACACGGTCTTCAGCCGCGAAGTCCTCGCCGACGGCAGGCACGGCTTGTTTTTTTCCAAGGAAACTGGTAATTTAATGGCTTTGATCGCCGGCCTGGAGAGCCGGGAGGAGTCGCTGGAGGCTTTTCGCGGCCGGGCCCGGCAGCGCGTCCGCGAGGCCTATTCGTGGGAAGATATCGCCGGCCAATACCGGCGGCTGTTCGAGGAGTTGACGGCGGAAAAGCATGCACGGCAGAAGCAGGGATAGGAAGATCCTGAGGAACAGCGGCGATGTCATGCTGCTGATCGTTGTCTACCTGGCGGCGCTTTTCCTGGCCAAGGGGCATGCCGGGTTGTCCGCGGGATTCCTGGCCTTGAGCGCCAGGGAGTGGCTGCTGCTGATCCTGCTGTGCATGTTCTGGAACTTCGGCGCCCGCGTCGCCGGGCTGTACGACGAGTTCCGCATCCGCACGCTGGGCGGCGAGTTTTCCGTCCTGGCGACCTCCGTCCTGCTCCACCTCTTCCTGACCGTCGCGGTGCTGTTCGCCGCCAAGTCGCAGGTCCTGTCGCGCTTTTTCGTGTTCGCCTACGGCTGCCTGCTGCTGGCTGCGCTCGCCCTCTCGAAAGCGGCCCTGCGCTGGATGCTCCGCCACTACCTGCGGAATGGCCTGCATCACCACCGCATCCTGGTCGTGGGCGGCGGCCGCAGCGCGCAAAAATTCTGCGGGACGATCGCCGACAACCCCCACATGGGGCTGCGCGTGATCGGCTATGTCGGCGAAAAGCCGGCGGCCGGATTCGCCTGCGCCCACCTGGGCGCGATCGACCAGCTTCCCCGGCTGCTGGAGGACAGCGCCGTCGACGAGGTGGTCATCGCCCTGGCCAACGGCGAAAGCGCCCTGGTGGACCGCGTCATCGGCCTGTGCGAGAACCACCCGGTCCAGGTGCGCATCATCCCCGACTACTTCCGCCACCTGGGAACGCGCTTCGGCGTTTCGCGCTTCGGCCTGTTCCCGGTCATCTCCCTGCGCGCTTATCCCCTGGAGGGGATGTGCCGCAGGATCGCCAAGCGCGGCTTCGACCTGGCCTTCACGGTGCTGCTGTTTCTCACCGTGTTCATCTGGCTGTGGCCGCTGCTGGCCCTGCTGATTAAGGCCTCCTCGCCCGGCCCGGTGTTCTTCAGGCAGGAGCGCTGGGGGATCAAGAACCGGCGCATCGAGTGCTTCAAGTTCCGTTCCATGGTCTGGAACAGCCGGCAAGTGGACGAGAACGGGCGCTTCCAGCAGGCGCGCGTCGGCGATCCACGCATCACCCCCCTGGGGCGCTTCCTGCGCCGCAACAACCTGGACGAGCTGCCGCAATTCCTCAACGTGCTGAAGGGCGAGATGTCGGTCGTCGGCCCCCGCCCCCACCCCACGCCGATGAACCTGGAGGCGAAGGATGCGATCGAGCATTACCAGCTGCGCCACCTGGTCATGCCCGGCATCACCGGCTGGGCCCAGGTCAACGGCCTGCGCGGCGAAACCCGCGACCCCGAGCTGCTGCGCAAGCGCGTCGAGGCCGACATCTGGTACATCGAGAATTGGTCGTTCTGGCTCGACTTGAAGATCGTCTGGCGCTCGCTGTGGGTCATGCTCAAGGGCGATCCCCATGCCTACTGAGCCGCTCGCGAGCGGCAAAAAAACAGAACCCTCTGTCCTGCCGCTCGCTTTCGCCGCCCTCGCCTCCGCGGCGCTGCTGCACTATGCCGCCGCCTTCCACCTGGGGGCGCCGTTCTTGCCGGCGGTTTTCCTGGCGCTGGGATTCGCCGCCTATCTCTGGGACGGGCGCGTGGCGCTGCGGCTGTTCCTGTTCCTGCTGCCGCTGGCCAACGCCACGCCCGACCTCGTCCTGCAGGGCTATCCGTTCAACTATCTCGGCGTCCCCCTTTTCCAGCTGGCGGGGATGCTCCTCGCCTCCCTGTGCAAGCGGGAGCGCCCGGCGGCCGCTTTCCCCGGCCGCGGCGCCTATCTTCTGTTTTTGGCCCTGCTGGCCTTTTCCGCGCTTTTCGTTTTTCTGCGCTGGTCGAACCTGGGCATCCCCTCGCTGGCCCTGCTGCGCGACACCCCGGTGGCCCCCAGCATGGACCGGGTTTCCTTCGCCATCATTTTTCCCCTGATCACCCTGGCGCTTTTCTTCCTCGCGCCCTGGGCGGCCATCCTGCTGCGCCATGGGCGCCTGGGGGCGGCCGGCGCCTTCGCGGCCCTGAAGGCGGGATTTTTCCTCTCGTTCCTCCTGGCCCTGGCCCAGAAATGGATCGACCCCGACTTGCTGTCGCAAAGCTGGTGGGGCCTGCGCATGAAGCAGCTGAACGGCGGTTTCTCCGATTTCAATGCTTTCGGCTTTTTCGCCGGCGCCATGTTCCTCTGGCAGGCCCTGGAGCTGATGGCGGAGAAGGCGCCGGCCGGCCAGGAAGGCCGGCAGTCCATCGCCGGCCGCGTCGCCGGCTTCGCCTTCCTGCTCGTCGCCCTGGCCGCGGTCTTCATCTCCGGCTGCCGCACGGCCTTCCTGTTCGTGCTGGCGGCGCTGTGGCGCTTCTTCGCCTGGCGGCGGCCCGGCGTCCTGGCCAAGGCGGGCGCCGCCCTGCTGCTGCTGGCGGCGCTGGCTGCCGGCGGCGGAACGCTGGGGCGGCGCCTGCTCGACTCGGCGGCGCAAGCTCTTAGGCTTCCCGCCGCCGCCGACCGCTTCCAGGCCGTCGACCACGTCAGCAACGGCCGGCTGGCCATGCTGCGCGACAGCGCCGAGATGGTCCGGCGATTTCCGCTCAGCGGCGTCGGCGCCGGAAATTTCTATTTCTACCTGAAGCATCTGCGGCACGGCCAGCAAGCGTGGCTCGACTTGCCCCTGAACCAGTATCTCCTCTTTTTCACCGAGACCGGCCTGGCCGGCGGACTGGCGTTCCTGGCCTTTTTGGCGGCGCTGCCGCGCGGCCTGGGGGCCGGCACCCCGCGCTTCCTGCTGGCGGCCATGGCCGCCGCCCTGCTGTTCAACAATTTTTTCTGGTTCCCCGAGAATCTGCTTCTCTTCTGGATCGTGATCGCCAGCGCCGCCTGGCCCGCGGCGCGCGGGGCGGGCGGCGGCCGCCGGCTGGCGGCGGCAGCGCTGCTCTGCTTCGTCGCCATGAACCTGGCCCATTTCCGGGCGCTTCATCCCCGGACGCTGGCGCGGTCCAGGGGAACAGCCTACGATTACGGCTTTTCCTACCTGGAGAATGAAAGCGGCCGCGTCTTCCGCTGGACCGGCGCCGCCGCCGGCCTCTATGTCTATCCTGGCCGCCAGGGCGCGGGGGTGGAGCTGTTTTGCGGTGCGCCGCTGGAATGCCTGCCCGGCGGCGAACAAGCCGTGGAAGTGTTCTGGCGCGGAAAGCTCCTGGAGCGGGTGGTGTTCCGCCGCAACCAAGCTCGGGCGGTCCGGGTCCGTGGCCATGAGGGGGAGGAAGGCTTCCTGGAGTTTCGCGTGCGCCCCGCCTTCAACCTGAAGCGGGTGGGGCTGGGCGAAGAATCGCGAGACCTGGGCGTGCAGGTGAGCGGTCCGGGGATTTAGTTCCCGGGCTGCCCTCCGCCGTAGGGTTTTTCGCGCAGGCGGCCGGAGGTTGCGAACCTTTTGGCCTGCTGCCTCCATCCCCAGCCGGCGGCCAGGTTGTAGAACCAGCGGGGCATCATCGCCCGGCCCATGCGCGCCACGGTCGCGGCCGGAATCTCCCGGTCCTCGGCCAGCGAGGCGGCCGCCTCGTCCAGCGCCCGCAGCTGGTGGCGGACGATCGGGCCGGCCTGGGGCAGGGGGCGGCGGCCGATGGCGCCGCCCATGCCGCAGGCCAGGCAGCCCAGGAAGCGGAATCCGGCCTGGGAGGCGAAGAGGCGGACGACGTCGGCGGCGGGCCGGCAATGGGCGGCTTCGGGAAAACCGCACTGGACCAGGGCGGCCAGAGACTGCCGCGGCTCGCTCCGCTCGCCGTTGCGTCCCTGGCGGCGGTCGGCCGCTTGGCGCAGGAGATCGATCAGCGGCGCCGGCAGCTGGTCGACGTACAGGGGAAAGGCGAGCAGCAGCAGCGAGCACATGTCGACGGCCGCCAGCAGTTCGTTCAGCCGTTTCTCGTCGCCCAAGGCGGGATGCAGCTCCAGGGCCTTGATCGCCAGGCCGCGCTCCTCCAAGCGCAGGAGCAGGTGCTCGCCCAGGACGCGCGAGACGCTGGCCGCGCCGCGCGGGCTGGCCGTCAACAGCAGGACCTTGCGGCCGCTCATGGGGCCTCCTCGGCGAAGAAGGGCTCGGCGGCGAGCCGCCGCTCCATCTCGGCCAGGGGGACGTCGCCGCGGAACACGACCGCCGCCGCGGCGGCGTCGCCCATGTTCAGGGCGTTGCGCCCTACCAGGCGGCGGAACACCGCTTCGCCCTCGGCGTCCTCCTCCCGACCCGTGCCCACGGCCAGCAGCCGCCTTTGCCGCGGCGGATAGCGCAGCGGGTGATGGGTCTCGCCGCGGACGCGGTTGAAAAAAGGCAGCAGCATGGGCAGGATGCGGTCGAGGGCTTTTTTGAGCTCCGGGGAGTAGCCGCCGAAGGTGATCGGAGTCAGCCAGATGAAGCGCTCGCAGCCGGCGGCCGCCTGCAGGATCTCCTCCTGGTCGTCCTGGATGACGCAGCGCCCCGGCGTCTTGAGCCAGCAGGAGAAGCAGCCGCGGCAGGGCCCGATGTCCAGGGTGGCCAGGGCGAACGACTTGGTTTCCCAAGCGCGGGTCCGCAGAACCGCCGCCAGCGCCGCCGAGGCCCGGTTGCACATGGGGTCGCGGCCGGCGGCCGGGGCTCCTTTCAAAAAAACTGCCTGCATCGCTCCTCCGCAGTCGTTCAGGGGGCTATTATCCGCCGCAGGCCCCCTTCTGTCAAGCGAAAAGCCCGTCGCGGCGCTGGCGCCGGCCCGCAGAAGCGGGTATAATGAAGTTTCAGCCAGTCGTTCGCAAGGAGGATCCGAGACGTGGACAAGCAAAACATTCTGTTCCTGCTGGCCCCGGTGCTGGTGCTGGCCGCCCTCTGCCTGCCCCTGGCCGCCGAGGACAACCCGTTTTTCAAGCCCTTCGATACCCCGTTCCAGACGCCGCCATTTGACCGCATCCGGCTGGAGCACTACAAGCCGGCCCTGCTGGAGGCCATGAAGCGGCAGCAGGCCGAGATCGACGCCATCGTCGCCAGCCCCCAGGCGCCCGACTTCGCCAACACCATCGTCGCCCTCGACCATTCGGGGCAGATGCTGGGCGAGGTGGGCAACATCTTCTATTCGCTGCTGAGCGCGCTCACCAGCCAGCCGATGCAGGACCTGGCCAGCGAGCTGGCGCCCCTGCTGTCGGCGCACCAGGACAACATCGCGCTCAACGCCAAGCTCTTTGCCCGCGTCAAGGCGGTCCACGACCGCCGCGCCCGGCTCAGGCTAGACAGCGTCCAGCGCCACCTGCTGGAGAACACCTACAAGGGTTTCGTGCGCGGCGGCGCCCTGCTCGACGCCCAGCAGAAGGAGCGCCTGCGCGAGATCAACAAGGAGCACTCGCTGCTGGCGCTCAAGTTCAGCGACAACGTCCTGGCCGAGACCAATAGCTCCCATATCGTCCTGGACAAGCAGGAGGACCTGGAAGGCCTTCCCGCTGGCGTCGTCGCCGAGTCGGCCGAAGCGGCCAAGGCCCTGGGCCAGGAGGGCAAGTGGGCCTTCACCGCCCAGAAGACCTCCTGGATTCCCTTCCTGCAGTACTCGCCGCGGCGCGACCTGCGCCAGGCCCTCTTTTCCTGCTTCTTCATGCGCGGCGACCGCGACAACGACAAGGACAACAAGGCGGTGCTGCAGAGGCTGCTGGCGCGGCGCCAGGAGCGCGCCCGCCTGC
>CAYXCX010000066.1:0-749 GCA_964463405.1 uncultured Clostridia bacterium | reverse complement strand
TCGAGCCGCGCATGGCCGGCACGCCGGGGCGGGTCGACGCCTTCCTCAGGCAGCTCTGGACGCCGGCGCTGGCGCGGGCCAAGGCCGAACGCGACGAGATGCAAAAGATCATCGGCCTGGAGGGCGGCGGCTTCCGGTTGCAGCCCTGGGACTGGTGGTACTACGCCGAGAAGCTGCGCAAGGCCCAGTACGACCTGGACGACTCCCAGCTGCGCCCCTATTTCAAGCTGGAAAACGTCCAGCAGGGGATGTTCACCCTGGCCGGCAAGCTCTGGGGCATCCGCTTCGCCGAGCGCAAGGACATCCCGGTCTACCACCCTGACGTGCGCGTGGCCGAAGTGCGCGACCGCGACGGCTCGCTGCTGGGCATCTTGTACATGGACTTCTTCCCGCGCGACAACAAGCAGGGCGGCGCCTGGTCGGGCGCCTTCCGCGGCACCTTCTACCGCGAGGGCGCGCGCGTCGTCCCCTTCGCCACCCTGGTCGGCAACTTCACCAAGCCGACGGCGGGAGCGCCGTCGCTGCTGAGCCTGGACGAGGTGAGCACATCCTTTCACGAGTTCGGCCACGCCCTGAACACCCTGTTCACCGACAGCCGCTACCGCTCGAACTTCGCCCCCCAGGACTCGGTGGAGCTGCCCTCGCAGATGATGGAGCACTGGGTGCTCGAGCCCGAGGTGCTGAAGCTCTACGCCCGGCACTACCAGACCGGCGAGGTCCTCCCGGCGCCGCTGGTGGAGAAGATCCGC
>CAYXCX010000065.1:0-9264 GCA_964463405.1 uncultured Clostridia bacterium | reverse complement strand
ATCGTCGGCCAGGACGAGGCGGTGGCCAAGGTGGCCGCCTCGGTCATCACCTCCAAGCTGGGCTACGACGTCAAGAAAAACCGCCCCGACGGCGTCTTCATGTTCGTCGGCCCCACCGGCGTGGGCAAGACGGAGACGGCCATTGCCATGAGCGAGGCCCTGTATGGCAGCCAGGACTACCTGATCCGCATCGACATGTCGGAGTACATGGAGAAGTTCACCTATTCGCGCTTCGTCGGCGCGGCGCCGGGCTACGTGGGCTATTACGATGCCAACCAGCTCACCGACAAGGTGCGGCTCAATCCCTACTCGGTCATCCTGCTCGACGAGGTGGAGAAGGCCGACGCCCAGCTGCTGAACATCTTCCTGCAGGTCTTCGACGCCGGCCGGCTCACCGACGCCCGCGGCAACGTGATCGATTTTTCCAAGACGACCATCGTCATGACCTCCAACGTCGGCACCGCGCTGTTCGCCAAGTCCGGCCTGGGCTACAAGAGCAGCACCGACGGGGCGCAGGTTTCGCGCGCCACGCTGATCAAGGCCCTGAAAAAGCACTTCTCACCCGAGTTCCTGAACCGCATCGACGAGATCGTCGTCTTCCACCACCTGCGCGGCCGCGACATCCAGGCCATCATCAACATCCAGCTGTGCCAGGTGCGCCGCGGCCTGCCGCGGTAGACCCACGATCCCGACACGGCCCACTACCGATCTCGGCTCGCCGCCGCCCGCGGCTACTCCCTGGAGTACGGGGCGCGCAACCTGAACCGGGTCCTGAAGAAGGAACTGCTGGAAAAGATCGCCCACCTGTCCCTGGAAAAGGAATGGGAGGAGGCGCGCTTCCTGGTCTGCCGGCTGCGTGGCGACGAGATCGAGATCGTGGCCGAGGCCGACGACCCCGCCCTCTCGTCCGGCAGGCCGCTGGCCGCCGAGGACCAAGGCGACGCCAGGAAGGAATGACCGCTTCCGCTCAGTCGCCTCCGGCCAGCATCCGGTAGTATTCGGGCGGGGCCTCGCGGATGGCGATGCCCACGTTGCTGGCCGAATGGCCGCTGGCGGCGCGGCCGATCCAGCGCACGTCGCCCTTGAGGGTGATGACCTTGCCCCCCACCTGCAGCTTGATGGCGACGGCCTGGTCGCGCGGCGGGCGGTTCATGGAAATCTGGATTCCCCCTTCGGAGAGGTCGACGATGATCGCCGGCTTGTCCTCCAGGCTGGAAAGGATCCTCCTCTTGACGCGCATCTCCTTCCGCTTCTCCATGGCCACCTCCCTATTTGGGCCCGACCGGATCCTGCCTCGCCCATTGTATTCCCGCGGCGACATTTTTGCAAAGCCCCAGCCGCCGGGCACGGGGGCCAGCGCCTCGGCCAGCAGCAGGAAGGCGGCCGCCAGCAGGATGAGGCAGGCTGCCGGCGCAATGAGCAGCAGCGGCCGGCCGATGAAATGGCCGCGTGCCTGGTCGATCAGGCCGCCCAGGGTGGCCAGGCGGGGATCGAGCCCCAGGCCCAGGAAACTCAGGCTGGCCTCGGCCAGCACGGCGGCGGCGACGCCGGAGGCGGCCTGGGTGAGGAGCAGCGGCAGCAGCAGCGGCAGCATGTGGCTCAGGGCGATGTGCCGCGACGAGGCGTGGAAGCCGCGGGCGGCGCAGATGAAGTCAAGGGCCTTGATGCGCAGCACCTCGCCGCGCACCAGGCGGGCAGTGGGGGCCCAGCCGCCCGCCGCCAGGGCCAGCACCACGTGCCACGCCCGTTGCCCCAGCAGGGCGACCAGCAGCAGCGCCAGCAGAAAGCCGGGAAAGGCCAGGGCGAAATCGGCGGCGGCCCTGACGGCCCGGTCGGCCGCCCCCCCGCGCCAGCCGGCGCAGAATCCCAGCGCGCCGCCCACGAGGGCGGCCAGCAGCACCGCGGACAGGGCGACGGCCAGCGACAGGAATGTCCCGGCCGCCAGGCAGGCCAGCAGGTCGCGCCCCAGGGGATCGGTGCCCAGCAGATGGCGGGGAGAAGGGGGGCAGAGCCGTTCATGGAGATGCGGATCCAGGTCCAGCCCCGCGGCCAGAACGGCAAAGGCCAGTCCCGCGGCCAGGCCGGCCAGCAGCAGCAGCCCCAGGCGCAGGCGCACATCGGCCCTAGGGCAGCCGGCCATGGGCGACGCGCGGGTCGAGGCGCGCCAGGGACAGGTCAACCAGAAGATTCGCCAGCCCGTAAAAGGCGACCGCCAGCAGCACCACTCCCTGCAGGACAGGAAGGTCGCGCCGGCGGGCGGCGCTGGCCAGCAGCGTGCCGATGCCGGGCCAGGAGTAGACGTGCTCCACGACCAGGGCTCCGCCGAGCAGCGAACCGGCCTGCATCCCGATCGCGCTGACCAAGGGAGGCAGGGCGTTCGGCAGGATGTGGCGGCGGCAGGCCTGGATTGGCGACAGGCCCTTGGCCTGGGCCAGGAGCACATAAGGGCGCTGCGCCTCCTGGAGCAGGGCCGTCCGCGTCAGGCGGGTGAGGGCGGCGCCGAGCGGAAAGGCCAGGGTGGCGGCGGGCAGGGCCAAGTGGCGCAGGCCGCCGACCCCCGACACGGGGAAGAGGCCCAGGCCCACGGAGAAGACCTGGACCAGCACGAAGCCGACCAGGAAGACCGGAACGGCCAGGCCGACCGCCGCGAAGGCCGCGGCCAGGACCCCCCACAACCGGCTGCGCCCGGCGACCGACAGGAAGCCCAGCAGCAGCGAGAACGGAACCGCCAGCAGCATGGCCGCCAGCGCCAGCATGGCGGTGTGCGGCAGATGGTCGCGCAGGCTGGCCAGCACCGGGCGGCGATCGACCAGGGAGTCGCCCAGGTCGCAGGCGGCCAGGCGCAGCAGGGCGCGGCCATAGCGCTCAGGCAGCGGCCGTTCCAGCCCCAGCTCCCGCCGCAGGCGGGCGATGTCGCGCGGATCGGCGTCGCCGCCCAGGATGGCCAAGGCCGGATCGCCTGGAAGCGACTGGGCGAGGAGAAACGTGAGCGTGGCCGCCGCCCAGAGGGCGAGCAGCAGGCGGGCCGCTCCCTTGGCCAGGCGCGCCGTCATGGGGCAAGCCCGTGCTTCTTGAGCAGGTTGAACAGGGACATGCGGCTGATGCCCAATGCCGCGGCCGAGCGGCTGCGGCTGCCCCGCTGCTCGCGCAGGACGCGCTCGAGCAGGCCGCGCTCGAAATCGGCCCGCGCCTGCCGCCAGCTGAAGGCGGGCCGCCCGCAGCCCGCCGCCGCTCCTGAAGGCGGCGCGGCCTCCAGCCCGGAGCGGAACGTGATCAGGCTCTTGACGCGCGACTCCAGCTCGCGCACGTTGCCGGGAAACTCCTCGCGGCCCAGCGCCTCGGCCGCGGCCGCCGCCTGCGCCTCGTCGGCCGCGGGGGCGCCGTGCTTGCGCAGGAAGTGCTCGACCAGCAGCGGGATGTCTTCGCGGCGCTCGCGCAGCGGCGGCACGCGCAGCACCAGGTCCTGCAGGCGGTAGAACAGGTCGGCGCGGAAGCGCCCGTCCTCCACCAGCCGGCCCAGGTCGCGGTTGCTGGCGGAAATCAGGCGCAGGTCGACGCGCACGCTGCGGTTCTCGCCCAGCCGGCGGATCTCCTTCTCCTGCAGCGCCCGCAGCAGCTTGGCCTGCAGGCCGGCGGGCAGGTCGGCGATCTCGTCCAGGAACAGGGTGCCGCGATCGGCCGCCTCCAGCAGGCCGACGCGGTTCTCGGCGGCGCCGCTGAAGGCCCCGCGGCGGAAGCCGAAAAGTTCCGCCTCCAGCAGGGTGTCGGGAATGGCGGCGGCGTTGACCGACACGAAGGGACGGTCGCAGCGCGGCCCGAGCAGGTGGACGGCGCGGGCGACCAGTTCCTTGCCGCAGCCGCTCTCGCCGCTGATCAGCAGCGAGAAATCGACCTTGGCCACCTGGACGATGCGGCGCTTCAGCTCCCGGATCGCCGGCGACTGGCCGACGATGAAGTCCAGCCGGCCGCGCACGCGGTATTCGTTCTCCAGGAAATTCTGGAACAGGCTGGCGAACGTCGCCAGCGTCTCGCGGCAGCGCTCCTCCAGGTTGATGAAGCGCAGGCCGGCGTCGCGCGCGCCCAGGGCCAGGCAGGCGTCCAGGCCGCCGGCGATCGGCCAGCGCAGCAGCTTGGTGGCGGCAAACGGGTAGAAGAGCCGCTCGGGGCTGCGGTACAGGCGCCGGACCTCGCGCAGGTCGTGCCCCGGGTCGGCTTGGCCGGCGCGGGCGCGGGCCAGCATTTCGCCGCCGAGATCGGCGAAGGAGCCGTCGCTGTCGAAGCGGAACAGCGGTTCCCCCTTTTCGCGCACGTCCATGGCCAGCCAGTCGAACGGCACCGCCCGGCCCAGCTCGCGGCTGAAGCTGCGAAAAAAGTCGGCCGGCAGCCGCCATTGCCGGTGCTGCTCGACCAGGCGCGCGTCGGCGAACAGCCGGCCGTCCGCGTCGCTCTCGGCGCATTCCCTGCGCCAGCGGTTCAGCTTGGCCGGCAGCAGGCGCCGGTTGCGGGTGAAAAAATCGTGCATGGACAGGAATTCATCGCGTTCGCCGCCGGCGGGCGGGTCGGGAGCCAGCTCGAACACCATGTACCAGTACTCGTAATAGAAATAGTTCTTTGCCCGCGGCGACAGCTCGTGCGCCGCCTGGCGGAAGCGCTCCAGCCACTGGCGGCGGCGGTGCTTTTTCAGGAGCAGGCGCAGGGCCTCGAAACGCAGCTTGCGCGAGGCGACGGCGTCCAGGCCGCGCAGCCACTGGCCGTCGCCGGCGTCGCCGGCCCCGGCAGAGCCGCCCCGCTTGGGCGGCGCCCGCTGCAGCAGGGAGCGGACGGCCTTCTGGTCGGCGCTGAGCCAGCGTTCCCCCTCCCCGGGGGCGCCGCCGGCGCGCAGCCGCAGGAAGGCGCATTCGCCGAGTCCCTTGCGGTTGCCGCAGGCGCGGAAGGCCGACTCGGCGCGCTCGGCCAGTTCCAGCGCCTTCGCCTCCTGCAGGCGCAGGAGTTCCAGGCCGGCCTGGTTGAGCAGGTCGATGGCGCGGGAGACGAGCAACTTTTTCTCCTCGTCCCAGGCCAGGACCGTGCGCAGCAGCTCTTCGGCGCGAAGCCATTCGCCCTGGCTCAGCAGGACGTGGACCCGGTTGGCGTTCACCAGCATCTCGCCGTCGCGGTTCCCTTCCCGGCCATAGAGCAGGCCTGCCTTGCCGTACCAGCACTCGGCGCGGAAGTCGTCCTCGGCCTCGGCGTAGAGGTTGCCCAGGTCGACGGCCGCCGCGGCCGAGACCAGCGGCAGACCCGAGGCTTCGCCGCGGACGTGCAGGTCCTTGTACAGGGATTCGGCGCCGGCGAAGTCCCCCTCCTCGCGGCGCAGTTTGGCCATCTGGCTGAGCGCGGACAGTTGCTCGCGGATCGCCGAGCCGGCGGGGAAAAACGCCAGAACAGCGGCCAGGTGCTTGCGGGCGGCGGCGAAGTCGCGGCGGTAGATGCAGCGGTCGCTCCGCTGCAGGGAAACCAGGTGGCGGTAATAGGGGGAGCGGATCCGGCCGGCGTACTGGTCGGCCCGGCCCGCATGCGAGAGCTTTTCGTGGCACATAAAGTTCAGGTACAGCCATTCGTCGCGGAGTTCCGTCTGCGGCCGCCGCAGCCCGGTCAGCGCCCGCTCCAGATCCGGATAGTTCCGGCGGCGCAGGGCCAGGTGCGCCCGTTTCAGCCTGACCCACGGGCGGCCCTGCTCCGCCGCGTTCAATGCCGCCTCGGCCTCGTCGAGGCAATGGCCCTGGAGCAGCGCCTCGACCCCCAGGATCAGGGTCCGCTCCGGCGGCGAACCCCGGCACAGGTGGCTGGCAAGCAGGTCGGCGGCCGGCCCGGGGACGATGCGCCCCGGGGCCTCGCGCACCAGCCGGGAAAGATGGTCTTGCAGCCCGGCCGCGTCGCCGGTTTCGATGCTGTTGGCGAGCACGGCGTAGGGCCACGCCTCGACGCCAGGCCCGCCGCCGCTGGGCGGCTCGGCCAGCCAGGCCAGCAGCCGCCGCCGCTCGTCCGCGGACGGCGAAGCGGAGCCGCCGGGCAGGATCGCCAGCAGCCCGTCGCGGCCGCGGCGCAGCAGCCCCTGCCGCAGCAGGGCGTCGAGGGTCTCGGCCGCGGAAACGTTCGTCGCCCCGTCCGCGCCGCTTCGCCGCGACAGGAGCCTGCGGGCCACCGGGTCGGGAACGGCGACCCCCAGTGCCGCCAGGTCGTCCAGCAGCCGCCGGGCCGGCTGGGACAGCTCGCGGATTTGTTCGAGCTCGACCGCTGGACGCGGGCGTTCCTCCAGCAGGTTCGGCGGATCCTCGTTGAATTCCAGGTCGCAGGCGCCGGCTGCGGCGTCGCCGAACAGGACCACGGTCAGTTCCGGGGTCTCCTCCGTTTCGAGCAGGAAGCGCAGGAGGCAATCGTCCTGGACGCCGTCGAGGCCGCGCAGGAGAAACACCGCGTCCTGGAAAACCGAGCCCTTCATGAACAGCCGGAACCCGCGCGACAGCGCCGCCGGGTCTCCGGCGTCGCCGTCCGGGACGCAGCGCTCGGCCAGTTGCCGGCCCAAGGGCGCCCGCCGCAGGTCGAAGTCCAGCAGCAGCGTCCGGGCATCGTTCAGGTTGTGGAACAGGCTGTCGCGGGCCACGGCTTCCTGCCAGGGAAGGCGGCTGCGGACGCGGATGCGGGCGCCGGCTTCGGACACCGGCCCGCGCCCCAGGCGGGCCAGGAGCCGGTGGCTGGCGAAATCCTCACGGCGGCAGAGGAAATCAACGCCCGCCGCTGGGAACAGGCCGGCCGGGCTGCAACGGCCGCCGCCAAGCAGGCGCAGCAATGCGGCGGGGTCGGGAAGCTCGCGCGCCTTTGGGCTCCAGGCGAAGCGCAGGCCGCCGCCGGGCAGTATCTGGAACTGCGAAAAATCGATGAAATCGAGGCGCCATTTTCTGGCGGCGAGCAGCAGGGACAACGCGCGGCGGCGGGCGGCAGCGGCTTCCGCCGGCGCCAAGCGCGACAAGGCGCCGGGCTCGTCGGCTTCCAGCTGCTGGCTGAGGACGCTGACGTGAAAATTGCCCGGGACGAACTCGACCACGTTCTGCAGCAGGTTGGAGTGAAAGGCGAAAGCGGCGCGGACCCGGCGCAGGGATTCGGGGTCGGCCGGCACGGAGACATGGCACAGGTCCTGGCCCAGCCAGGTGTCGCGGGCCTGCCCGCCCTCGATGCGGAAGCGCTGGAACAAGCGGCTTGCCCGGCCGCCCGGTCGATTCAGGGCCCGGGCCGGGAGCGTTCCAGCCCGGCCGGGCAGGCGGCATGTCGTCGCGTTTTTCCCATGGTGGTTGCGCCATCGCCTCCCGGGCCGGCAGCCGCCGCCAGGAGTGGATGCAAGGAGAAACTATAAAAAGGGAACGCAGGCGAATCAAGAGGGAAAAATGTGACCTGGGGGCGGAGCCGCTAGCCGGATTTGTCCTGCAGCTCCTGGAAGATCGCCTTGATGTCCCGGTAGTTGGGATCCTGCTTGAAGATCTCGAAAGCCAGTTTCTTGGCGTAGAGGTAGTCCTCTTTCAGCTTGGCGGCCTGGACCATCTCGTACTTGAGGGCCTTGTATTCGTCCGGATTGCGGTCGGGCGTGGTCAGGGCCTTCTCGAACCAGGAGATCGCTTCGTCCATCATCCCCTTCTCGCGGAAGCAGAGCCCGAGCAGCCCGGCCGAATCGAAAAACTTCAGCGGGTGCTTGGAGGAGATGAGGAACTCGTGGATGGCCTCCTCGATCAGCCCCATCTCCTTGTAGGCGATGCCCAGGTTGTAGCGGGTGTCGTAATCCTCCTGGCCGATCTTTTCGTCGACGCCCTTCTTGAATTCCTTGAAAATCTCCATCATGTTCTTTTCGATGGTGGAGGTCCGCTGCTTCTGCAGCTCGTCGATCCAGTGCTTGATGGCGGCCAGCTCGGCGCCGACCAGCTTTTCGGTCTCGAAGAATTCCTCCTCCTCGGGGAAGAGGCTCTCGCTCTTGAGGATGTCGACCTCGCTCTCGGCCAGGTCGCTGTCGTCGATGTCGCGGAAAGGCGACTCGCCGCCGGCGGGGGCCTCGTCGCGGGTGAAGATGTTGTCGATGTCCAGGAAATCGGCGCTCGAGCCGAGAAAGCTCGAATCGGCGGGGGCCTGGGCCGGTTTCGGCGCCGGAGCCTGGATGATCTGCTCCTGGTCGATCTCGATGACCGGGGCCTCCTCCCTGCCGGCGGGCTCCTCCATCTCGATCTCGAAGTGCAGGTCGTCGATCTCGGCGAAGTCGTGGGAAACGATCTTTTCGTCGGAACGGTTCAGCAGCGCGTCGAGCTTCATCTCCACCTTGGAGTCCTCGAACTGCTGCAGCAGGTCGCTCTCCTGGGCGATGGAGGGCTCGATCTCGATCTTTTCGGTCATCTCGGGCTTGACGCGGATCGAGTCGGTGCGGTCGGGGCGCGCCTCCTGGGCCCGGCGCACGCGCTCCAGCCGCGACTGCACCTCCCGGCTTTCCGGGTATTCCTTGCGCAGCCGTTCCAGGGCCTTTTGGGCGTTGCTGAAGAACCCCTCGCTGATGTAGAAGTCGAGCTCGGCCAGGTGCGAAGAGAGGCCTTTCTTGCTCTCCGAATCGGTCTTGACCTGCAGGCTGTCCTCGCCCTTGAGCAGCAGGACGTCCTCCTCGTCGGCGCGGGGGGCGTCCAGGTCCATCTCGCCGATGCCGGGCTGCTGCAGCTCCTTGATCTGCTCGATCATCTCGGCATGGTCGAAATCGATCTCGATGTTGGTCCGCTCGTGGCCGCTGAGGTCGAGCAGCCGTTCGTCGTTGGGCTTGAGCTTGGTGAGCTTGTCGAGCAGCTGCTTGTAGTCCTCGTCGCGGCTGTCCTTCTTGTAGACCTGGAGCAGCCCGATGCCCTCGCTGAGCAGGGACTCGATGTCGTTGCTCATCTGGTAGACGTCAAAAAGCTTGGCGCGAATCTCGACGTTGTTGGGGAAGGCGTTCTGGGCCGTCTTGAGCAGTTCCGCGGCCTTCTTGAAGTTGTTGCTCTTCAGCGCCTGGTCGGCGTTGTTCAGCTGGAAGGCGATGAACTCCCGCTCCTGCTTGTTTTCCTCCTCCTCCTCCGCCTCGGCCTGGCCGCCGCCGGTCAGCCGCGCCAGCTGCTCCTGGTAGGCGAAGGGGGAGTCCGACAGCTCGATCAGCTCGTTGAGCACGCCGATCAGCTCCGTCTTCATGTCGCGCCCCTCGTAGATCGGCAGCAGCGACTCGTACAGGGC
>CAYXCX010000064.1:0-9353 GCA_964463405.1 uncultured Clostridia bacterium | reverse complement strand
CTTCGCCACCGGCCGCACCCCCGAGCTGCGCTTCATGGCCATGGAGTTCTTCCCCGAGAGCCTCAAGCGCCGCATCCAGGAGCGCGGCCGCCTGGACCCCGACGAGGCGCTGACCATCGCCGCGCAGATCGCCTCGGCCCTGTATTACGCCCACGACCGCGGCTTCGTCCACCGCGACGTCAAGCCCGACAACATCATGTTCCGCCCCGACGGCACGCCGGTGCTGCTCGACTTCGGCATCGCCCGCGTCATCGAGTCGACCAGCCAGCTGACGCGCTCGGGCATGGCCATGGGCACGCCGCGCTACATGAGCCCCGAGCAGCTCAACGCCAAGCGCGCCGACGGCCGCAGCGACGTCTACAGCCTGGGCGTGGTCCTGTACGAGATGCTCAGCGGCGCGCCGCCGTTCAAGGGCAGCCAGACCATGGCCGTGATCATGAAGCACGTGGCCGAGCCGGTGCCGCCCCTGCCCGCCGACCTGGCCCGCTTCCAGCCCCTGTTCGACCGCCTGCTGGCCAAGGAGCGGGGCAAGCGGCCGGGAAACGAGCCGGAGTGGCGGGAGCTGGTCAAGCCCTATTTCCGGCCGCTCAGGCTGCCCAAGGCCGGCAAGCCCGAGTTCGGCCCCCTGCCCAGGGCCGACGGCAGGGAAAAGACCCGCCAGGGCGGCGCCTCGGCGCCGGCGCCCCGCCGCGACTCCGGGCCGCGGCCGAAAAAGCGCTCGCAGCGCAGCCGCCACCGCCTCTTCCTGCTGAACCTGCTCCTGGTCCTGGCCCTGGCCGCCTGGCTTTTTTTCAACTACGAGCGCGTGCCGGGGATGATCGCATCCCTGGCTCGCGTCGTCATATCCTGGATATCGTCCTTGCTCGCCAAGATCTAAAGCGAGCCAGAGACGCCAGATGTTAGTGGTCAGCAAGAACAAACAACAATACGATGATTTAAAAAAGATGAATTTCTTCCTTTTCAGTCATTATTCTTACAAACCTTTGGTCTTACGTTTCCCTCTTGCCAGAGTTTTTTCTGACGTCTAATGTCCGGCGTCTAACTCCTCGAGATCGTTTCTTGCCAATCTCCTCAAATCTGAATCATCCGTGCATGATCTCAAAGAGACCGCCGCAGCGCGGGCAGGACTTGCCGCCGTAGGCGTTGCCCGGGGCCTTCTTCTCCAGGCAGTCCTTGCAGTACTCGCGCCCGCACGACTTGCAGCGGTAGCCGCTCTTCTGCTCGATGGCCTGCGCTTCCAGGGGATTGAAATTCACGTACACCGCATGCTTCTGCCTGGCAATGACGGTTTCCTCGCCGTAGATCGCCGTGCGGCACATCTCGCATTTCCAATTGCCCCCATTCGCACCAGCGCTGTTTCCAAAAATGCTCATCCTTCACCTCCTGGTTCCGACCTCCCATGCGAATGCATCCGGCGTGCCAAGCGCTTCGTGATAGAAATAGTCCGGCATACAGGCATTTCCCAAGCATGCAATCCATTTTATGGCTGGCGGAGAAATGCTCCGCCGGGTATGCGGGATGCCCACGGCAGTATGTCTCAACGCCGCGGCGGCGGCGCATTGACAAAAAAATTCCCCGGCGCTACTCTATGGCTTCGGCCCCATCCCTATTTCCAGGAGAAACAATGAAGAAAAATCCTCTTCTGGCAATGATCATCCTGGTTTCCTGCGCTCTCGCCGTCGCGGCCCAGGCCGATGTCGCCGCCCTGGAAAAAAGGCTCGCCATGGCCAGGGGCCAGGAACGGCTGGCCTTGCTGATCGACCTCGGCATCGCCTATTCGCAGTCCGATGCCGAAAAATCCATGGCCCGGGGCCAAGCGGCGCTGGCGCTGGCGCAAAAGCTTGGCGATGCGCCGCGCGAGGCCAAGGCCCACCAGATCGTGGGCAACGGCTTCATGAACCGCGAGCAAGCGGAAAAGGGGTTGCAGCATTTCCGCGCCGCGGCGGAAATATCCCGCCGCCTGGGCGACCGCTTCGAGGCGGCGCGCGCCAGCCTGTACATGGGCAACATCCTCGGCGACCTGGGCCGGCTGCAGGAAGCGGCGGCGGTCCTGCAGGAAGCCCTGAGGTTCTTCAAGGAGATCAAGAACCAGCGCGGCATCGCCACCGCCGCGCAGAACCTGGGGAGCCTGCAGGCCCAACTCGGCGACTATCCCAAGGCGCTGCAGTTCCAGCTGGTCGCCCTGCAGACGGCCGAGGCCATGGGCGACAAGACGTTCCAGGCCAACGCCTTGAACTCGATCGGCAACATCCACGACTCGCTCGGCGACCATGCCCAGTCCCTGGAATACAGCCGCCGGGCCAACCGCCTGTTCCTCGAGGCCGGGGATGCCTTCGGCATCGCCAGCAGCCTGGGCAACATGGGCAAAAGCCACTGGGAGATGGGCAAGCGCACCGAAGCCCTGCGTTACTACGGGGAATCGCTGGCGGCCGCGCGCAAGATCGCCAACCGCTACCTGGAGAGCGTGGCCATCAACAACATGGCGGTCATCTACATGCAGGACAAGCAGTACGAGAAGGCCGTCGCCATGTTCACGCAGGCCGCCGCCATAGACCGCGAAACGAAGCGCCTGGACTCGCTCACCACCTGCCTGATCAACCTCGGCGAATGCCACTTCCTGATGGGACGGCAGCGGCAGGCCGAGGGCGACTACCGCCAGGCCCTGGCCATCGCCGAGCAGATCCAAGCCGCCGAAACGATCCAGACCGCAAACCTGAAGCTGTCCCGCCTGTTCGAGGAGCAGGGCGACCACCGGCAGGCGCTGGCGCATTTCCGCAGGGCGGCGGAGGCCCGCGCTTCCCTGATTGACCGCGAGAAGAGCGGCAAGCTGATCGAGATGGAGAAGAAGTACGAGGCGGAGAAGAGGCAGCGCGAAATCGAGCTGCTTTCCAAGAACCTCGAAATCCAGAAGCTGCAGCTCTCGCGGGCCCGCTTGCGCACCGGGGCGCTGGTCTCGGGCATCGCCCTGATGCTGGTCGTCTTTTTCCTGCTCTTCCGCCGCTACCTGCACCTGCTGGCCTTCTGGAAAAAGAAGAACTACGTGAGCCACTACAAGCTGGAGCGCCAGATCGGCTCGGGGGCCATGGGCGTGGTCTGGCAGGCGACCGACCTCACCGGGGAAAAGGGCACGGTGGCGCTCAAGCTGATCCGCGAGGAGCACGCGGCCGACCCCGCCCAGCGCAAGCGCTTCCTCAACGAGGCCTACCTGGTCGACCAGCTCGACCACCCCAACATCATCAAGGTCTTCGAGCGCGGCGAACACCAGCAGACGCTCTTCCTTGCCATGGAGTTCCTGCCGGGAAGGCCGCTCGCCGATGTCATCCGCTCCGGCGAGCGCCTGCCCCTGGACGCGTGCCGGCTCATCATGCGCCAGCTGGCCGACGCCCTGGCCGCCCTTCACGATCGCGGCATCCTGCACCGCGACGTCAAGCCGGCCAATGTCATGCTGGCGGACGGCTCGCGGCCGCCCACGGCCAAGCTGCTCGACTTCGGCCTCGCCCAGTCGCCCTCGCTCACCCGCCTCACCGAGACCGGCGAGATCCTGGGCACCGTGTACTACATGGCCCCCGAGCTGATCAGCCGGCGCCAGGCCGGCGCCGCCAGCGACATCTTCGCCCTGGGGGTCGTGTTCTACGAGATGCTCACCCTGGAAAAACCTTTCCTGGGCGAAAACCCGGGCGAGATCATCCGCGCCATCCTCGAGAGCGAACCGGTCTCCCCGACCCATTTCCGTCCCGATCTGTCCGCGGAACAAGCCGCGCTGGTGCTGCGCATGCTCAGCAAGGACCCGGAACGGCGGCCGACGGATGCGGAGCTGACCGCCCATCTCGCCGCCGGCTGAATCCGCGCCCCGGAGTCAGCCGGCCCATCGCCCCTTCACGGGCAGCCACGTCTTGCCCAGCAGAAGGTTGCGCGAATGGTTGTCCGCCAAGATGAGGATCAGCTCGTTTTTTGAAAGCATTTTCAGTCTTTTCTCCCAAGCGGCCAGCGCCTCCGGCGGCGCCTCGCGGCCGCGGTTGTGGGCGGGGAACCAGGCGGCATGCCGCAGGAGAACCTGGGCGCGGATGAACTTTTTGCCGACCCACCAGCGCTTCCCCAGCCGCAGGAGCATGGGCGGCCCGAACAAATCCGGCTCAGGCAATGCCGCCCAGCAGCAGCCCCAGAGCCAGGATCAGCAGCAGCAGGCCCAGCATGGCGGCGGCGAGAACAACGGCGGGCCAGCCACCGGCCCGGTCGCGCAGCTTTTCCCAGGGCCCCCGCCGGTCGGAAATGGGCGAAAACGTGCGCCGCACCCGCTCCGACTTCAAACTGTAAGGGGTTAGGAACAGGTTCTGCAGGCCCACGGCCAGCCATGGCATGTGGGCGCCGATGCCGGCCAGAAAGATGGCCAGCGTCCAGGCTGAGTACACCAGGAGGTTGAAGGCGGCGTAATGCCCGGGAAACCGCGGGTCGCGCCTAGAAAGCAGGCGCAGCAGCCACACGCAGCCGCAGCCGATGGCGATGTCGACGAACAGCGCCGCGTAGATGACGCGGCTGTTGGCCGGCCGGTTCGCCACCTGCAGCAGGACGCGGGCAACCAGGATCAGGTTCAGCCACAGCACGGCCACGGGCGCAACCAGCCAGCCGGCGATCCTGGCCCGGGGCGGAAAGGGCGCTTGTTGCGTTTCGTTCATGTTTTTTGCCTCCTGTTGGCTCGGCCTTCAGGCGACAGCGCCGGCCGGGGGAAAAACGCCAGCGCCCGCCACCTTGCATGGTTCTGTTTCATTCTGCCTCCTTGCCTCCAGTCATGAGTCCTCATGCAACAGGGATGCCAGTTTTACGAAACAGAAAAACCACCGTCGCATCGGAGATCGCCGGCGGTCGCTACGAAGCCGGGGACAAAGCCCATAGCCCGGAGGGTATGGCGCATGCCGGCAAGGGCATGCGTTCGGGGGAAGCGGCAGGGGGGACGAGGAAAAGGTCAGCGGGTCTTGTTCGGGTGGATGTCGTAGCGGTGCAGCATGGAGACGAAGCGGGGATACTCCGCCTCGCGGACATTCAGCTTCGCGGCCAGATCCTTCAGGTTGCGGCCGCTCGCGGCGAAGGCGCCCTCCAGGAACAGGCGCACCTGGGAGCGGTTCAAGTCGCGGCGGATGAACGCGCGCCACACGGAATCCCAGAAGCTTTCGCCGGCGGCGATTCTCCGGCTCATTTCATCCTGGACGCCGCCAGCGTCCGGGTCCGCCTCCTTCAATCCCGCCTGCAGCAGCGGCCCGATCTCGGCGCCGATGACCGGCCCCGGCAGCACGATGCCGGCGCGGGTCAGCACGTGCAGGAGCTCGCGTATGTTGCCCGGCCAGCCATGGCCGCGCAGCATCTGCCAGGCGGCGGGCCCCAGCTTCTTGCCGCGCAGCAGCCGCTCGTTCTCGCGGACCAGGGCGTCAAGGTCCTCACGACGCTCGCGCAGAGGCGGAACGCGCAGCGGCAGGACATTCAGGCGGAAGAACAGGTCCTTGCGGAAGCCGCCGCGGTTGACCTCCTCGGCCAGGTCGCGGTTGCTGGCGGCGATGACGCGCACGGCGGCGCAGACCTCCTCCACCCCGCCCAAAACGCGGAACTTGCCGCTCTCGATGAAGCGCAGCAGCTTGCTCTGCAGCGGCAGCGAGATCTCGGCGATTTCGTCCAGGAAAAGCGTTCCCTTGTCGGCGGCCTCGATCAGGCCTTTTTTCTGCTCCTGGGCATGGGTGTAAGCCCCGCGGGCATGGCCGAACAGCTCGTTCTCGAACAGCTCGGCCGGGATGCTGGGCGTGTGCACCACGACCAAGGGGCCCCGGCGCCCCGACAGGCGATGGATCAGCTCGGCGACATGGTTTTTGCCGGCGCCGTTCTCGCCGAGCAGCAGCACCGGCTCCTCCTCCAGGGCGTACTTGGCCACCAGCTCGCGGACCTCCTGCGCGGCCGGGCTGCCGCCGGCGATGTTGCCGGCGGAGCCGCCCCCGGCCTTGAAGCGGTCGATCATCTCGCCCAGCAGGAAGCCCATGGCGCCGATCACCTCGGCGTCCCCGGGCGAGAACCCGGCCTTGACGCCGCCGTCGACGTAGAGCAAGAGCGAGTTGCCCGCCGGCACGACCATGACGTTCTTCACGTAGAGCAGGCGGGCCGAATCGGGAAGGTCGCCGACGCTGCGCGAGATGGCGACCCCGTCCTCGCAGGCCGCACCCTGCTGCAATGCCGCCGCGGCGCAGGTCTTGGAGAACCCCTGCCCCTCCGAGACGGTCTGGCCCTTGATGGCCCGGCCGCGATGCCAGAGGATGCGCCCCTCGCGGTCGAAGAGCATGGCCAGCGATACTTCCTTGCCCTTCAGGATGTCCCATACCTTGTTCTTGATGCTTTCGATCATGGTTTGCAGAGCCGCTTTCGCCCCGGCACCCGGCCGGCCGCGGGTCGATCGCGGATCTTCAGGAATTGTAGCCCATCGCCCGGCGAAACTCAACCGCGGGTGCTTCTGGCTCGTTCCAGCGCCGGGTCTTGTCTTCGCTCCCGCTCTGCTCTTGAATCAAGACCGCTCGTTTTCTGCTGTTCCTCGTCACGCGTCATCTGTCACTTGATTTTCTGACACTGCGGGCAAAAATGGCTGGAGCGGCCATTGATACGGATGCGCTCGATCGCCGTGCCGCAGCGGGAACAGGGTTCGCCGGTCCGGCCGTACACGGACAGGTGCCCCTGGTTTTCGCCGCTCTCGCCGGCGACGGTGCGGTAGTTGCGCAGGGTTGTGCCCCGCCGACCTATAGCCGCGTGGAGGACACGCGGCGTACTGCAGCTTAAGCGACGGATCTCTTCGGCGCTTAAGCTGGACAGCGGGCGGCGGGGGTGGATCGCCGCCAGGAACAGGGACTCGTCGGCGTAGATGTTGCCGATGCCGGCCAGCAGCGACTGGTCGAGCAGGACGCTCTTGACCGGCCGCCGCGTCTTCAGGCCGCAGAGGACCCGCCGCACCGTCGCCGCATGCAGCGGCTCGGGCCCCAGCCCGGGGCAGGCGGCGGCGCGGCAGGGCCACAGGCGCAGGCGGCCGAACTTGCGGGCGTCGACGAAATAAAGGCGCGAGCCGTCGGCGAACGAGAACTCGGCGCGCAGATGGCGGCGGTCGCCGGCGGCGAGGCGGCGCAGCAGCCTGCCGGTCATGCGCAGGTGGACGGTGAAGAAGGCCCCGGAGCCGCACTCGACGCCGATGTACTTGCCGCGGCGGCTGACTCCGGTGACGGCCTGGCCGCGGATCAGGCGGCGGAACTGGCGGGGGCAGCCCGCGACCGTCCGCGGCCACAGCAGGCGGAATCCGGCTATGGTGCGGCCGACGATCTCGCGGCGCAGCTGGCGAACGACGGTCTCCACTTCTGGCAGCTCGGGCATCGCCGCGCAGTATAAGGACGCGGCCGCCGCCTGTCAATCGCCGGCGCGCGGACCGGCGGCGATCGGGAAAATCCCGCCTTGAACCGCCCCCCCTTATCTGCTAGAATCGCGGCATCCATGAACGGCAAGATCCTGATCCTCGACTTCGGCTCGCAGTACACCCAGCTCATCGCCCGGCGCGTGCGCGAGCTGGGAGTCTATTCCGAGATCCAGCCCTTCCACCACGGCCTGGAGAAGATCCTGGCCGCGCCGCCGGCCGGCGTCATCCTGTCGGGCGGCCCCGCCTCCACCCTGGCTCCCGGCGCGCCGCGCGTCGACAAGAGGCTGTTCGCCGCCGGCATCCCCATCCTGGGCATCTGCTACGGCATGCAGCTGCTGACCCGCGAGCTGGGCGGCCGGGTGGTGCGCTCGGCCCAGCGCGAGTACGGCATGGCCCGCCTGCGCCTCAGGGCCGCCTCGCCGCTGCTGGCCGGGGTCAGGGACAACAGCACCGTGTGGATGAGCCACGGCGACTCGGTGGCCGCCCTGGCGCCGGGCCACCAGGTGACCGCCCGCTCCGACGACGGCGCCGTCGCCGCCGCCGAGGACCGGCGCCGGCGCATCTTCGCCGTGCAGTTTCACCCCGAGGTCGCCCACAGCCGCGAGGGGAAGAAGATCCTGGCCAACTTCCTGTTCGCCGTCTGCGGCGCCGCGCGCGACTGGAGCATGAAGAACTTCGTCGCCGAGGAGACGGCCAAGCTGCGCGAGCGCTGCCGCGGCAAGCGGGTGGTGCTGGGCGTCAGCGGCGGCGTCGATTCCACCACCCTGGCCGTGCTGGCCAAGCGGGCGCTGGGCCGCGGCGTCACGTCGATCTTCGTCAACAACGGCCTGCTGCGCCTCGGCGAGGAGCAGGAGGTGCTGCGCAGCCTGCGCCGGCGCCTGGGGCTGCAGGTCGCCTACGTCGACGCCTCGCGCCGCTTCCTGGACGCCCTGCGCCGCGTCTCCGCCCCCGAGCGCAAGCGCAAGATCATCGGCCGCACCTTCATCGATGTCTTCTACCGCGGGCTGAAGGACTTCGACTTCCTCATCCAGGGGACGCTCTACCCCGACGTGATCGAGAGCAACCCGGTGGCCGGCCCCTCGCAGACCATCAAGACCCACCACAACCGCGTGCGCGAGGTCCAGGCGCTGGAGCGCCAGGGGCGGATCCTGGAGCCCTTCCGCTTGCTGTTCAAGGACGAAGTGCGCCAGGTGGCGCGGCTGCTCAAGGTGCCTGAGGACATCCTCAACCGCCACCCCTTCCCCGGCCCGGGGCTGGCCGTGCGCGTGCTGGGGGCGGTCACCCCGGCCAGGCTGGCCACGCTCAAGCAGGCCGACGCCCTGTTCATCGAGGAGCTGCGGCGCTCGGGCTGGTACGACCGGGTCTGGCAGGCCTTCGCCGTGCTGCTGCCGGTGCGCTCGGTCGGTGTCATGGGCGACGAGCGCGCCTACGGCCAGGTCGTGGCCCTGCGCGCCGTGACCGCCAGCGACGGCATGACCGCCGACTGGGCGCCGCTGCCGGCGGCGGTGCTCGACGCCGCCGCCCGGCGCATCGTGCGCCGCGTGCCCGGGGTCAACCGCGTGGTCTACGACGTCACCTCCAAGCCGCCGGCGACCATCGAGTGGGAATGAAGCCCTTCATCCACCTGCACCTGCACTCCGAGTACAGCCTGCTCGACTCCTCGCTCAAGGTCGACGACCTGCTCAAGCAGGCCCGCGCCCACGGCATGCCGGCCGTGGCCCTGACCGACCACGGCTCCATCCTGGGGGCGGTGAACTTCTACAAGAAGGCCAAGCAGTGCGAGGTCAAGCCCATCATCGGCGCCGAGCTCTACCTGGCGCCGGGCTCGCGCTTCGACCGTCCCAACCGCCGCGAGGACGAGCAGAACTACTTTCACCTGCTGGTGCTGGTGCGCAACGACCAGGGCTACCGCAACCTCTGCGAGCTG
>CAYXCX010000063.1:0-9385 GCA_964463405.1 uncultured Clostridia bacterium | reverse complement strand
ATCAGATGTTTGTGGATTGTCAAGAAGCGGGGTGAAGGCGTGGGGGATCCGAATGAATTAGCCTGCTGACTGCCAGGTGCTGCTTTCATGACTTGAAGGGCGATGCTCCCTTAGGCTATACTTCGGCCGTGCAAAAGACAAAGGGAGCGCTGGTCATCAGGTCGCTGAAGGAGCAGGTCTATGATTACCTGCGCCAGCAGTTCCAGAAGCGCAAGCTGCATCCGGGCGAGACCATCAACATGGACGCCACGGCCAGGATGCTGGGGGTCAGCCGGACGCCGTTGCGCGATGCCCTGATCCAGCTGGAGATGGAGGGCTTCGTCACCATCAGCCCGCGGCGGGGAATCTATGTCAACCCCCTGCCGCTGGAGGAGATCCGCGAGTTCTACCAGGTGATCGGCGCCCTGGAAAGCGCGGCCCTGGCCGCCGCGTTTCCCAGGCTGGGCGATGCCGGCGTCAGGCAAATGGACGGGCTGAACCGCCAGATGCAGAAGGCGATCGACGCCGGCGATTTTGACCTGTTCTACGAGAGGAACCTCAAATTCCACGATGTCTTCATCGCGGCCTGCGCCAACCCCACGCTGACGCGCATCGTGAACAACCTGAAGAAGCGCCTTTACGATTTTCCCCGCAAGCGCCAGTGGATCAAGGAGTGGGAGCAGTCCTCGATCGGCGAGCACCAGGAGATCGTGGATTTCCTGGCCGCCGGCGACCCGCAATCGGCCGCGCTCTTCCTGGGTGGCGTCCACTGGTCCTACGCCGTCCAGGAAAAGTACATCCGCAAGTACTACGGCGACTCTCAAGCATAGGCCGCATTTTTCGATGCCGGAGCCAAAAAAATTATTGACAGGAAAAATATTCTCGGTTATAATTATCCCGAGCTGGGAAGTCGTCCAATGGCAGGACATATGACTCTGGATCATATTATCGGGGTTCGAGTCCCTGCTTCCCAGCCATAAACGTCCAACGGAGCGGCCCTATCGTCTAGGGGTTAGGACGGGTGATTCTCAGTCACTAAACCGGGGTTCGAATCCCCGTAGGGCTGCCATTTTTTGAGTTCGTTCTTGAGATTTTGAACCCCCCGCTGCCCAGTCCTGGATGCTTTGTCCTCGCAAAAAGCTCGGAAAAGCGATGATTGATAGCAGCGGGGTGGCATCGCCAGACACCTCGCAAAACCTCGGTGTGGCGATGCGTACCGGTTTTGTATGCTACCGGGGTTCGACCGCATCGCGATCTGCGATGCGGCGACGGCGAGCGCAGCGAGCCGCCCCCTTGGGGGCGCGCGTCAGCAGACGCGCGTCGCATCCCCCCGCTGCCCAGTCCTGGATCGCTTTGTCCTCGCAAAAAGCTCGGAAAAGCGATGATTGACCGATTCTACTGTCTGCTCTCTTCTTGTGCTACAATGGCTTCTCATGGACGATCGCCAGGCCGATTCCCCCAAGTGCGCCCAGCTTCCCCCCTTGACCAGGGAAGAGGTCAACCTTCTGCCCCTGCGGCGCTATGAAGGTCCCATTGAGATCGTGGACGACGGCGAACGGCTGCGCGCCGCCATCGGGAGGCTGCGCGGTGAAAGGGTGGCAGGCTTCGACATCGAGGTGCGCCCGGCTTTCCGCAGCGGCGACCGCTTTCCGCCGGCGCTGGTGCAGCTGGCCGGCGAGCGCATCGTTTTCCTGGTGCAGATAAGGAAGGCCGGCGACCTTTCGCCCCTGGCCGAGCTCCTGGCCGAGGGCCGCGTGCTCAAGGCCGGCGTGGCTGTAGCCGGCGACATCGCCAAGCTGCACGAGGTGATGGCCTTCACCCCGGCCGGGTTCGTCGACTTGGGAAAAATGGCCGGCAAAAAAGGGATCAGGGCCAACGGTGTGCGCACCCTGGCCGCCCAGCTCCTGGGCTTCCGCGTTTCCAAGGGGGCGCAGTGCTCGAACTGGGAGCGTCCGCAGCTGGCCCCGGCCCAGGTCGCTTATGCCGCCACCGACGCCTGGATCTGTCGCGAGATCTTCCTCCAGCTGGAGAAATTGCCCGATCCGGCCAGGAAGATGCAGGGTGGCCAATCCAGTGACAGCAAGAAACCACATGAACATTAAGTGGTAGTGATAGTGATAGTGGTAGAAACAACAATAAGCGAGCTTTCAAAAACAGGAAGATTTCCAGGGAAAAGGGCTTTTTGGTTTTGTCTTTTTTCTTGCTCTACCCCTTTACCTCTTTATCACTTTACCTCTTTACTTTCACCATTGGAGTCTCCTCATGATTGAAATTGACATTCCCGGCAGCGGAGAAAAGCTCCTGCTGGAGCACCTGGTTCTCGACTTCAACGGCACCCTGGCCGTGGACGGCAAGATGAAGCCGGGCGTGGCCAACATTCTGAAAAAGCTGTCCGGCCGCCTTCAG
The DNA here is from genome assembly GCA_964463405.1 of uncultured Clostridia bacterium. Classification (GTDB taxonomy): domain Bacteria; phylum Acidobacteriota; class Aminicenantia; order UBA2199; family UBA2199; genus UBA2199. Next base: position 7,000 of record CAYXCX010000063.1, on the reverse strand, counting down.
GTCCACGTGGTGACGGCCGGGACCTTCGCCGGGGTGGAACAGGAGCTGGCCGGCCTTCCCTGCCTCCTCAAGATCCTTTCCGGGGAGGGGCAGAGCGGGCAAAAGGCCGATTATGTCGTTGCCCTCGGCAGCGAAAGGACCGTTTGCATCGGCAACGGCCGCAACGACCTGGAGATGCTGCGCAAGGCCCGGCTGGGGATCGCCGTCATCCAGGAGGAAGGGGCGTCGGCAGCGAGCCTGGCGGCGGCCGACGTCGTTTGTGCCGGCATCGTCCCGGCCCTGGAGCTGCTGCTGAACCCGCTGCGCCTGACGGCAACGTTGCGGACTTGAAAGGAACGAGCGCGAGTGGAAAATGAACGGTGAAAAGCGAAAGGGGAGAAGACACTCGGCTTACGGCGAACGGCTTACGGCGTATGGCAAAGACCATGGATGGCCCGATACTACCACTACCACTATCACTACCACTATGAAGAAAAAGGCCTGGCGATCGCCTGCTGCTGCGACCAATATTAATGCCACTTCTTTTGAGCATTGCGCCCGATTGGAAGCGGTAAAAAGCGGGCTGCGACTCGAGCCGGACGGCCCGGCTCCCCTGGCGCGGCTCGATTATGCAAGGGAAACGTCCCTGAAAAATTCGGCTTTGCGCCGCTTCTGGGAAAGACACCGCCTTCCCGGAGAGCCGGAAGCCCTGGTCGCTTCGCCCCGCCCCCGCCACTACCGCACGACCAGCAAGCGGCGCGTCCAGGCCGGCCCCGGAAGGGAAGGGGCCGGGAATGCCGCCGCCCACGCGATTCTCAACGCCGAGAGAGGGGCGGACCTGCTGGAACCTCCCGGGCACGGCAGGATATATTCTGCATTGGCAAAGCAGCTTTCCGGCGGCGATTTCGCCTCCCTGGCCCAGGCAATGAATTATGTGGTCGTCCGCGGCACGTACGAGGAATTCGCGGTCATCTTCAACCTGGCGGCGCTGGATCGCGGCCTGCACCGCATGGTCCTGAAGGCGGCCGAATCGCTGGCCGCCGCGGTGCCGGGCGTCGGCTCGGCCTTCCTGTTCCTCGACCCGACCCGCTCGCCCTATTACCTGGAAAGCGACCGCCCCAAGGGCTCGTTTTCCATCAAGAAGCTGTTCGGCCCCGACCATTTCCGGCTGCGCCTACCGTCAGGGGAGTTCGCCGTGCCCCCGACCTCGTTTTCCCAGGTCAATGAGTCGATCCTGCCGCTGCTGCTGGAGCGGGCGGAAATCCTTCTGGCCGGCAGGAACGGCGGGCGCCTCCTTGATCTATATTGCGGCTACGGCCTCTTCGCCCTGAGCCTTTGCCGCCGCTACCGCGAGGTCTACGCCGTGGACGCCGCCGGGGGCTCGGTGCGGGCCGGCGCCGCGATGGCTCCGCGCTTTGCCGGCGGAAAAGGCATCCGTTTCCGCTGCGCGGCCATCCAGCGCTCCAGCCTGGCGAGGGTCCTGCCGCCGCCGCTGCCGCCGGGAAGCGAGGACGTCATCCTCGATCCGCCGCGCCGCGGGGCAAGCGGGGAGGTCATCGCCTCGATCGCCCGCCGGCGCCCGGGCCGCGTCCTGCACCTTTTCTGCGCCGTCGACGAGATTCCGGCGGCCCTGGACGGCTGGCGGCGTCAGGGCTATTACGTCCGCCGCGTCGTGCCCATGGACATGTTTCCCGGGACGCCGCAGCTCGAGACAATGGTGCTGTTGACAAGGGCTTCGTAAGAACGGCATGGGGCGTAAGGCGAAGGGCGCAGGGCAGGGAAAAGCACTACCTGCAAGCGCGTCAACCAAAGAAAAAGGCAGCAAGCTTTAGTAAGACTTAAAATTCCAAATCCCAAGCACCAAATTCAAACACCAAGCACCAATGACCCAATGACGCAAACCAGTGCCCTCAAAAGGTAAAAGGAAAAAGGTAAAAGGAAAAAGTGAAGGCGAAGTGTTCGTTAATTGCTCGCACCTATCACTATTCCTGCCACTATCACTTCTTTGCATTGTTTTGGACATGGGAATTTGGAACCTGGAATTTGTTTGAGATTTGGTGTTTGGGATTTATTTCCTGACCGTACGCCGTACGCCCTATGCCGTACGCCAGTTCCGTCCGTTCCTGACACGATTTCCGCCTGGCCCCGGCTTGTGCTATAATCAAGCAAATTCGCATCCAGAGGAAAATCAATGGCCAAGGTGATTGAGTGGCTGCAGCATAACCAAAAGCTCCTGTTCTCGCTGGAGATCACCCCGCCCGACCGCGGCAAGAGCATGGAGGATATCCTCTCCGCCATCGAGCCCCTGATGCGCTTCGAGCCGCAGTTCATCAACGTCACCTATCACCAGCCGCATATGGTCTACGACGAAAAGGACGGCGTGATCAGCCGCCGGCCGCGGCGCAAGAAGCCAGGGACCGTAGGCATCTGCAGCGGCATCAAGAACCGCTTCCAGGTGGAGCCGGTGCCGCACCTGATCTGCGGCAGCTTCAGCCGCTATGAGACCGAGGACACGCTGATCGACCTGCACTTTTTGGGCATCCAGAACATCCTGGCCTTGCGCGGCGACCCGCCTCCGGGGCAGGCCCACTACATCGCCGAAAAAGACGGCCATCGCTTCGCCTGCCAGCTTGTGGAACAGATCGCCCGGCTGAACCGCGGCCAGTACCTGGACGAGCTCGAGGACCCGATCCCCACCAGCTTCTGCATCGGCGTGGCCGGCTACCCCGAAAAGCATTTCGAGGCGCCCAACCTGGACAGGGACCTGCGCTTCCTGAAGATGAAGGTGGACGCCGGGGCCGAGTACGTCATCACCCAGATGTTCTACGATTTCCGCCTGTACAAGGAATTCGTAGAAGCGGACCGCGCCATCGGCATCCAGGCGCCGATCATCCCCGGCCTCAAGCCCCTGGTCTCCAGGAGCCAGGTCGAGGCGATTCCCAGCGCCTTCCACGTCAACATCCCCGCCGAGCTGGTGAGCCTGATCGAGGAGGCCCGCACCCGCGAGCAGGCCTTCGCAGGCGGCATCCGCTACATGGCGCGCCTGGTCGAGAGGCTCCTGGAGTACGGCGTGCCGGGCATCCACGTGTTCACCATGGGCAAGGGGGGCGCCGCCAGGGCGCTGCTGGAGGCCGTCTTCGCCCCCCGGGGCTGAAGGCGGAGGAGACGCCCATGGCCGGCGCGGGCAAGCCGGGAATCGCCAGGCTGCGGCGGGAAAAGGTGCTTGTGCTGGACGGGGCCATGGGCACGGCCATCATGGCCGCGGCCGCCCCCGAGGATTACCACGGCCACGAGGGCTGCCACGACTACCTTTCCCTCTCCCGCCCCGACGTCATCGCCGCCATCCATGCAGCCTACCCCGAGGCCGGCTGCGACATCGTCGAAACCAACACCTTCGAGGCGCAGCAGGCCGAGCTGGCCAAGCACGGCCTGGGCGGGCGCACCCACGAGATCAACCGCCAGTCCGCCGCCCTGGCCGCGCGGGTCGCCGCCGACTTCAGCAGCCCGGCCCGGCCGCGCTACGTGGCCGGCTCGATCGGGCCCGGCGCGCGCCTGCCCAGCCTGGGGCAGGTGGGCTTCACGGAGCTCGAGGAATCATATTACGCCCAGGCGGCTGGACTGTTGGACGGCGGCGTCGACCTCTTCCAGGTGGAGACCTGCCAGGACATGCTGCAGGCCAAGGCTGCCCTGCGGGCCCTGTACCGCCTGTTCCGCGAGCGGCGGCGGGCGCTGCCGGTCAATGTCCTGGTGACGCTGGACAAGAACCGCATGCTGCTGGGGACGGACGCCGTCACCGCCGCGGCCACCTTCGCGCCGTTTCCGCTGTTCGCCTTCGGCGTCAACTGCGGCACCGGGCCCGTGGGGGTCGCCGAATCGGTCCGCGCCCTGGCCCGGGTTTCGCCATTCCCGCTGGTTGTCATGCCCAATGCCGGCCTGCCCCGTTTCCAGGACGGCAAATACGCCTACGACCTGGAACCCGCAGCTTTTGCCCGGCAGATGGAAGCCTTCGTCCGCGAGGAGGGGGCCGCGCTGGTCGGCGGCTGCTGCGGCTCCACCCCCGAGCATATCCGCTCCCTGGCTGCGGCGGTCGGCGGCCGCGAACCATGCCGCCGGCGCCCGCCCAGGCAGCCGGGAAAAGCCACCTCGCTGTTCGCCGGCCAGGAGTTCCGCGTCAAGCCCAGGCCCTTGATCATCGGCGAGCGGACCAATGCCAGCGGCAGCAAGGCCTTCAAGGAGGCGCTGCTGGCCGAAGACCCTGACGCCATGCTGGCCGTGGCCGCCGGCCAGGAGCGCGAGGGGGCACACCTTCTCGACCTGAACGTGGCCTACGCCGGGCGAAACGAGGCGCGCGACATGGGGCGGGCGGCCGCCCGCCTGAACGCCCACAGCCGCCTGCCGCTCATGCTCGACTCGGCCGGCATTCCCGCCCTTGAGGCGGGGCTCAAGGCCTGCGCCGGCCGGGCGGTGATCAATTCGATCAACCTCGAGGACGGGGGCGCCCGCGCCGGGGAGGTCCTGGCCCTGGCTCGCGACTTCGGCGCCGCCGTGGTCTGCCTGGCCATTGACGAGAAGGGCATGGCCCGGACCCGGGCCAGGAAGGCGGCCGTGCTGCAGAGGTTGCACGACCTGGCCTGCAGCCGCGGGCTGCGCTCCCGCGACCTCTTCCTCGACCCGCTGACCTTCACCCTGGCCTCGGGCGATGCCGGCCTGGCCGCCGCCGGGGTCGAGACCCTGGCCGCCCTGCCGCTGTTGAAAAAGCGGCTTCCCGGCTGCCACACGCTGCTGGGGGTGAGCAATATCTCCTACGGGCTGCAGCCGCAGGCCCGCCGCGTGGTCAACGCCGTGTTCCTCTACCATGCCGTGCAGCGCGGACTGGACGCCGCCATTTTCCATGCCGGCCGCCTGGTTTCCCTGAACCGCATCGAGCCGGCCGAGATCCGCTTGGCCGAAAGCCTCATTTTCAACCGCCGCAGGCGGGGCAAGGACCCGCTGCGGGAGATCATGGAGCATTTCCAGGGGAGAAAAGGCGAGGCGCCTGCGCCCGCCGGCAAAACTCCCAGCGAGAGGCTGCGGCAGGCCGTCCTCAACGGCGTTGCCGCCGGCCTGGCCAAGGACCTGGAGCTGCTGGCGCTGGACACCCCGCCCCTGGAAATCGTCAACCACATCCTGCTGCCGGCCATGGCCGAGGTGGGGGAGATGTTCGAGAAGGGGGTCATGCAGCTGCCGTTCGTGCTGCAGGCGGCGGAAGTGGTCAAGTCGGCCCTCGACCTGCTGGAGCCGCGCCTGCCCAAGTCTGGAGGCGGGGCCCGCGGCTCCATGGTCCTGGCCACGGTAAAGGGCGACGTCCATGACATCGGCAAGAACCTGGTCGACATCATCCTGCGCAGCAACGGCTTCCGCGTCTTCAACATCGGCGCCAACCAGGGGGAAGAGGAGATCGCCGCGGCAGTGAAGCGGCACGCCCCGAGCCACGTGGGCCTGAGCGCGCTGCTGGTCCGCTCCACCCTGGAAATGGAGGGGATCCTGCGCCGGCTGGAACGCGAGGGGATCGCCGTGCCGGTGATCTGCGGCGGCGCCGCCCTCACCCCTGCGTTCGTCGCCACGGCCCTGAAGCCGGCATACGGCGGGGAAGTCTTTTACGCCGCCGACGGCTTCGCCGCCATGAAGATCATGGCCGGAGGGGCCGCTCCGGAGCGGCGCACGCCGGCCGCGCCGCCGCCGGCGGCCAGGGCGGCCGCAGTTGTCGCGGCTCCGCCCCGACGCCCCCCCTTTTGGGGGGTGCGCGAGGAGACCTGGACCTTGCAGGAGCTGCTGCCCCTGATCGACCTGCGGGTGCTGGCCCGGACGCGGTGGCGCATGGAGCCCGACGAGAAGGCGAAGGAGTTCCTGGGCCAGGCGCTGGAACTGCTTAGCCAGAGGGGGATCGCAAAATTCTCGGCAGTCTACGGCTATTTCCCCTGCCGGCGCCGCGGCCGCAACGGCCTGGCGCTGGGCTTCGCCGGCGAGGAGGCCGTTTGCGGCTTCCCCAGGCGCAGGGGGGTCTCCCTGGCCGATTACTTCGCCCCCGCCGGGGACGCGGCGCCCCTGTTCATCGCCAGCTGCGGCGCGGCGCTGGCCGGCCTGGAAAAAGAGCTTTTCGCCAGCGACCGCTACAGCCGCTACCTGATCGTCCACGGCCTGGGGGTCGAGCTGGCCGAGGCGCTGGCCGCCGCGGTTCACGGGCGCATCCGCCGCGAGCTGGGAGCGGGGGAGAAGCAGGGGCAAAGGTTCAGCCCGGGGTTCCCGGCCTGGCCCGCCCTGGCCGACCAGCACTCTCTCGCCCGCCTGCTGGCGGCGCAGCGCATCGGCGTGACCGTCAGCCGGGGCGACCAGCTGGTTCCCGAGCTCAGCGTCAGCGCCCTGGTCGTCCTTCACCCCCAGGCCGCATTCCTGTGAGCAGGAGTCAAACGGGCCTGAAAGGCGCCCCAGGTTGACTTTTTCGCCCCGGATCCCTATAATTCAGGAGATGAACAGACCAAGGTTGGGATTTTTTTGATGGAAGAGTTCGCATGCCCTGACGGGCCGGGCAACCATTTCCCTTTCCTGATCGAAAAAAACCTGGAGGCGATCGAAGCCGCCTTCGGTCTGGAGATCGCCCTGCGCGGCCACAAGGTCATGTTCTCGGGAAGCGCCCCCCAGGCCCGCAAGTTCAGGAAATTCCTGCAGCGCCTGGCCCTGCTTCACGAGGAGAACGGCCGGCTGCAGGACCACGACGTCCAGTTCAGCCTGAACCTGGCCTGCGAGGGAAAATTGGACGAGTCCCGGGACGAGAACCTGAAAAACCACCTCATCCGCGTCGACGGCAAGGAGGTCTGCCCCAAGACCTTCAACCAGCGAGCCTACGTGGAGGCTATCCGCGACCGCGACATGGTTTTCGGCATCGGCCCGGCCGGAACCGGCAAGACGTTCCTGGCCATCGCCATGGCGCTGAACTTCCTGATCTCGCGCCGGGTGGAACGCATCGTCCTGACCCGGCCGGTGG
>CAYXCX010000062.1:0-9450 GCA_964463405.1 uncultured Clostridia bacterium | reverse complement strand
GATCGGCGTCTCGCCCTCCTTGATGATCAGGCCGGCCTCGGTCAGCCCTTTCCGCCAGAAGGCGGTGTTGCGCTCCAGCTTGTCGCGGCGCTCGGTGGTGCGCGAGATGATGTCCAGGACGGCGTTGGCGCCCGAGACCACCACCGGCGGGATGGTGTTGGAGAAGAGGTAGGGGCGGGCCTTCTGGCGGCACATCTCCACCAGCTCGCGGCGCCCGGACACGCAGCCGCCGGAGGCGCCGCCCAGGGCCTTGCCCAGAGTGGTGGTGATGAGGTCGATCTTGCCCAAGACGCCGCAGTGCTCGTGGGTGCCGCGGCCCGTCCTGCCGATGAAGCCCGAGGCGTGCGAGTCGTCGACGAAGACCAGGGCGTCGTATTTTTCGGCCAGGGCCACGATCTGGTCCAGCTTGGCCAGGTCGCCGTCCATGGAAAAGGCGCCGTCGGTGATGATCACCCGCACGCGCGCCTGGGCGTGGAGCTGCAGCTTCTCCTCCAGGTGGCCCATGTCGGAATGCTTGAAGGTGTCCTGCTGGGCCTTGCACAGGCGCATGCCGTCGACGATCGACGCGTGCACCAGGCGGTCGGAGATCATCACGTCCTGCTCGCCGAGGATGGCTTCGAAGACGCCGGCGTTGGCGTCCATGCACGAGGGGAAGAGGATGGTGTCCTCGGTGCCCAGGAATTCGGTCAGCCTGGCCTCCAGCTCCTTGTGGATGTCCTGGGTGCCGCAGATGAAGCGCACCGAGGACATGCCGTAGCCGCGGTGGTCCAGGCCTTTGCGCGCCGCCTCGACCACGTCGGGGTGGGAGGAGAGGCCAAGGTAGTTGTTGGCGCACATGTTGATCACGTGCCGCGTCTCGGCGCCGGCCGGGAACTGCACCTCGATTTCCGAGTCCTGCGGCGCGCAGATGATGCGCTCCTCCTTGAAGATGCCGGCCTGGCGGATGTCGCCAAGCTCTTTCTGGTAGATGGCGCGGATGCCGTCAGCGAACGCCATGCTGCACCTAGCGCACGCCGAATTCCGCGAGCATCTTGAGGATGTTGTTCACCGAGTCGAAGGCCTCGGGGGTGGCCTTGGCGTCGGGGATCTGGATGGAGTACCGGGTCTCCAGGAAGCGCTTGAGCGACACCATGGAGAAGGAGTCGACGATGCCGCCCGAGATCAGCGGCGTGTCGTAGGCGACCTCGCGGTCGTCGTCCTCCTCCAGATATTCCTTCTTCACGTACTCGAGGATGACGTCTTTCAGTTCGGCCATTCGGATTCTCCTAAAGTAGATTGCGGAAGCATTTTTATTGCACGGAACGGGCAGGGATGTCAATAGACAAAGGCGGCCTGTCGTGAGGGGCCGCGGATGAGCGCGAGGCTTACCAGCCGTCGGCCAGGGAAGCGAAGACGACGCGCGAGATGGCGTGCAGCAGGTGGAGGGTCAGGGTGAGATAGGCCAGTTCCAGCACCAGCCGCGGCAGGCCCAGGTCGCGGCGCTGGCGCAGCAGGGGGAATGCGCCGATCACGCAGAGCAGGCAGGTGAGCAGGTAGGTGTAGAAGGGATTCCAGGGAGAGGAGACGCCCACGATGGCGTTGTCGGATTCTGGAAGCAGCCCCAGCGCCCCCTGCCAGATTCCCAGCACCCTCCAGGCGATGAAGGCCGAGGCGGCGGCAATCACGAAGAAAGTCAGCCAGCGGGCCAGGGCGGCCAGGCGCGGCAGAAAGGGGTCGAGCTTGCCCATGCCCCGATTGTGCGCGGATCCGCCCTGTTTGTCAACCGGGGGGCGGCGGCGCCCGCGCCAGCGCTGTTTTCGCCCTCCCGCGCCGGGGGTGGAGCGCCTTGACAATCGGGCCGTTGTCTGCAACAATGCGCGTACAGGTCCGATATTGAATGGAATTATGTTTTCTCGGCCTGCGGCGAAAACGGGCAGCGGCGGCAGCCTAGGCTTCGCCCGCCCCGGGGCGGCGGCATGAGATTTTTGCGGCCGGGCTGGCAGTTCACCTGCTCGCTGTGGAGCCTGCGCCGGACCGTCTGGGAGCTGGCGCGGCGCGATTTTATCAGCCAGCACAGCGGCACGGTCCTCGGGGTGTTCTGGAATTACGTCCAGCCGCTGACCTACGCCCTGGTGGTGACCCTGGTCTTTTCGCTGGGGCTGCGCCAGCATGGCAGCGGCGGCGTCGCCTATCTGCCCTTCCTGATTTCCGGGATGATCGCCTGGCATTTCTTCTCGGCCGGGCTGGCGGGGCTGACCAACGTGATCAGGGCCCACTCCTTCCTGGTGCGCAAGGGCAACTTCAACCTGGCCATCCTGCCGCTGGGCAAGCTGCTGAGCGTGACGGCGCCCCATGCGGCGGTGGTCGCGGCCACCGTCGTCATCTGCTGGCTGAACGGCTATCCCCCTGGCTGGCACACGCTGCAGCTGCTTTATTATCTGGCGGCCGCCATCTGCCTGCTCCTGGGGCTGGGCTGGATCACCTCGGCTACCAGCCTGTTTCTCGAGGACGTGCAGAACATGGTGGGGGTCGTGCTGCAGTTCGGCTTCTGGCTGACGCCGATCATCTGGAGCCTGCAGCGCGTCCCGGCCCGCTACCGCTGGCTCTTCCAGCTCAACCCCGTCTGCTACCTGGTCGACGGCTACCGTGACAGCATGATCACCGGCTCCGCCTTCTGGGCAAAACCGTGGGCCACGGCCTATTTCTGGGCGCTGACGCTGGCCATCCTGGCGCTGGGCGGGCTGGTGTTCCGCCGCCTGCGGCCCCATTTCGGCGAGGTCTTGTAAATGCCCGGCCGCGAAATCGCCATCCGCCTGCAGGACGTCAGCAAGTTCTACAAGCTGTACGACTCGAAGCGCGACCGCATGCGCGAGGCCTTCGACGTGCGGCGGCGCAAGCGCCACCGCGAGTTCTATGCCCTGCGCGGCGTCAACCTGGATGTCGCCCGGGGCGAGATCCTGGGGGTCGTCGGCCGCAATGGCGCCGGCAAGTCGACCCTGCTGAAGATCCTGTCAGGGGTGATCCAGGCCAACGGCGGCCGCGTCGAGGTCAACGGCCGGGTGTCGGCGCTGCTCGAGCTCGGGGCGGGATTGAACCCCAACCTCGACGGCATCCAGAACATCTATTTCGGCGGCATCATGATGGGCTTTTCCCCCGAGCAGATGAAGCGGAAGCTGGACGAGATCGTGGCCTTCGCCGACATCGGCGAGGTCATCCGCCAGCCGCTGCGCACCTATTCGACGGGCATGCGCGCCCGCCTGGGCTTCGCCCTGGCGGTCAACGTCGACGCGGAGATCCTGATCGTCGACGAGGTGCTGTCGGTCGGCGACGAGCTGTTCAAGCGCAAGTGCTACGCCAAGATGGAAACGATCATGAGCGCCGGCTGCACGGTGATCTACGTGACGCACAACCACAACACGGTCAACGCCCTCTGCCGGCGCGCGGTTCTGCTCGACGGCGGCGAACTCATCCTGGCCGGGCCGCCCAAGACGGTCACCATGCAATACCTCAGGCTGATGAACGCCTCCGCCCAGGCCCGCGCCGGCGTGCGCCGGGACATCCTGGACCTGGACCGCGACGGCGAGCGCAAGCGCGCCCAGGCCCGCGCCGGCGCGGAGCCGCAGCCCAGGAACGTCCTGGACCGCGAGCCCGCCTCCGGGCTGGCTCCCTTCTGCATCCCCGAGCTCGCTCCGCGCAGCACGGTGGTCCAGCGCAACCACGAGGTTTCTCTGGAGAACATCCAGCTGCAGACGCCGGCCGGCGATCCGGTGAACGTCCTGGTCATGGGCGAAGAATACCACCTTTCCTTCACGGTGCGCTTCGGCCTGGACGCGGCCGACGTCGGCTTCGGCGTGGCCATCAAGACCGAAAAGGGCGTCAAGCTGTGCAACGGCAACCTGGGCGGGGACTGCATCCCCCTGATCCGGTCGGGACAGCAGGCGGCCGTGCATTTCTTCTTCACCTGCAACCTGATGCCGGGCAGTTATTTCGTCACCCTCAACGCCGCCGCCGCATTTTCCGGAGAGCGGCAGGTCCTGATCCAGGTCCAGGACGCCCTGGTGTTCAAGGTGCAGACCGACAGGAAAATCGGCAACCTCGGCGGAGCGGTCTACTGCAGCCAGTCGCTGGAGGTCGAGGTCACCTAAGGCCGGGAGCCAATCGCGCCCGGCGGCATGCGCCGATCCCCCATGAATCCCTGCGACAAACCGTGCATTTTCGTCACCGGCGCCCCGCGCTCGGGGACGTCCCTGCTGGCCAAGGTCATCGACGCCCACCCGGACACGGCCATCCTGATGGAGAACATTTTCGGCAACCGCCGCCGCCACTGGCAGCGGGCCGATTTCTGGGATTCGCCGCCGCGGCTGAAGCAGGAGGTGGAGAAGGCGTTCGCCGCCATTGCCGAGCCCATTCTCGGCAACAAGGTGGTCACGCCCGACGTCTGGGACGCCGGGGACATCGTCCGCTTCTGCCGCTTGTTCAAGGAATTCCGCGTGGTTTTCATCGTCCGCGACCCGGCCGCCGTGGCCCTGTCGCGCCGGCGCCGCGAGCCGGAGGATTTCTTCAAGGTCTTCAACGAGGAGGCAAGGAATAACATCCTGCTGGATTTCAGTTGCCGCTTCCGGACGTATGTCTCCTCATGGCGCCAAAGCGTGGAGAACTATTGGCGGTTGAAGGATGGCTTCGGGGACAGGGTCTGCTTGGTCTACTATGACGACCTTTGCCGACGCTTCGAGAGCGAAGTCCGCCGCGTTTTTGCTTTCCTGGAGATCCCTTTCGCCGAGCGGGTTCTGGCGTGGCATGAGCTTCCGCATCACAAGGCGGACGGCAGCCTGGGGCGCGATGTGAAATATCAGGATCAGGAAATCCGCCCGCCCGCGGATATCGGGGCGTGTCCCGCCGAACTGGAGGATGCGCTGGCCTTGATCCGCTGGCAGCGCGACCTGTGGAAACAAAGGAGATTGTAGGCCGGCATGGATGATCTGTTGCTGATCTCGGAAGTATTCCGCTTTCCACGCAAAAGGTTTTACTGGCAGACGAAACTGCACGGGCCCAGGCTCTATCTTCTCGATTGGCGGCAAAAGCGCATCGTGAAGAGGATCGCGCCCCCGCCGGCGTTTTTCGACCGCGAGGAATACCGCTCGCTGCGGCTCTGCTATCATTACAGCGGCGCCCGCGGGATCATCTCCAGCGAACGCCACGTCTACGTCGCCCTCCAGAACGCGATCGCGGTTTATGACCGCGGGTTGCAGAAACAGGTCGGCCGGATCGATCACCGGCTGTTCAACGGCATCCATGAGATCGTGTGGCATCGAGATCGGCTGTATGTCACCTGCGCCGTCACGGATGCGGTCCTGACGATGTCCGCTGATGGCGGTGAAATGGGGGTCTGCTATCTCGGGAACAACCCTGTCTTTCTTGAACGGTTCGGCCTGGCCGCACGCGAGCTGGACAACCGGCTGGACTACCGCATCATGCACCGGGCCCAGCGGTTGTTCCATGTCAACAACGTCGCTGTGCGGGACGGGGCCGTGTATGCCCATTTCAACCGCCAGGGAAGCTTCGTGATGATCCATCCCCGGCAGGAAGTCATCGTTCACGACCCGACCCTGCTGCAAAGCCACAACGGGCAATTCACGCCCGACGGCCGGCACATTCTCATCATCGATACCGGCCACAACGCCCTGCGCGTCTATGATTCCGCAGGCACGCCCGTCAGGGCCATCGATTTTCGCGGCTTCCCCCTGCCGGTGGATTTCTTGCGCGAGAAAACATTCGGAAACGGCCATGCCGTGAAGGCCGGATGGTTGCGCGGGCTCGCTTTTTCCGCCAGCCGCGACGACGTCGCCTACATCGGATTCAGCCCGGCCATGGTGATCGCGGTCGACTACATCCGGGGAGAGTTCATCGATTGCCTGCCGCTCAGGCGGAATATGTGCTTCAGCGTGCACGGGCTGCACAACCTGTCTGCTGCAAGGTGAGGACCATGGAACGCTGCATCGTGATCACCACCATCCATCCGAAATCCGAGGCCATCCGGGTTCTGGAGAGACAAGCCGGCTGGCGCATCCTCCTGGTCGGTGACAGGAAAAGCATCGCCATCCCCTCGTCGGCGACCCTGGAATTCCTGACGCTGGAGGAGCAGCTGGCGTCGGAATTCCTCCTGGCCCGGCGCGCCCCGGTCAATCACTATTCGCGGAAGAACATCGGCTACCTCCATGCCATCCGCGGCGGCGCCGAGGTCATTTTCGACACCGATGACGACAATTTCCCCCTGCCCGAATGGGCCTTGCCCGCCTTCCGCTGCGAACACGGGTTGGTCGCGCCGGCGAAATACGTCAACATCTACTCCCGCTTCACGGACGAATTCATCTGGCCGCGCGGGTATCCCCTGGACGAGATCCAGGCTGCCGGCCGGCTCCCGCTGCAAGTGGAAAGGACGGCGGCGGTCGATGTCGGGGTCTGGCAGGGGCTCACAGACGGCGAGCCCGACGTGGATGCCCTCTTCCGCCTGGTCGTGAATCGCCCCGCGCGCTTCTCCCGGGCCGGGGAGTTTTACCTGCCGGCGCGGCGCTACAGTCCGATCAACTCGCAGAACTCATTCTGGCAGCGGCGCGCCTTTCCCTACCTCTACCTGCCGGCCACGGTCAGCTTCCGCTTCACCGACATCCTGCGCGGCTACGTCGCCCAGCGCCTGCTGTGGCAGGACGGGCTGCATGTCGGGGTCACGCCGGCGACGGTGCGCCAAAGCCGGAATCCCCATGACCTGATGAGCGATTTCGCCGACGAGGTGCCGATGTTCCTGCACCTCAAGGAGATCGTGGCCATACTCGAATCCGCGACGCTGGGCCGCGATCCTTGGGACAATCTGTTCTCGATCTATGACCGCCTGGCTGCCGCCCGCTTCGTCGGCCGCGAGGAAATGGAGCTGCTGCAGCTCTGGCGCGAGGCGTTCCTGCAGCTGGAGAGGTGACGCGAATGGACCGCTGCGAATTCCTTACCATTTACGCCAGTTTCGAGAACCTGCCGGCCGTAAGGCAGACCCTGCCGTCCGTCATCGCGGAAACGCGGCGCCACGACGCCCGGCTGATCGTCCACGATTCCAGCGTCAGCGGCCGCGAGGAAAAATGGGCCTACCTGCAGGAACTGAACCGAAACAGGGATTTTTTCCTCATCCTGTCCGACAACCTGTCCATGGCCCATGCGCGCAACATGTGCATCGGCCTGGGCCGGGAGCTGCACGCGCCGGATTACATCTGCCTCCTGGAAGACGACCACGGGTTTCTTCCCGGGCTGATCCCGGCCATGACCGCGGCCATGAAGGCTCACTACGGCAAGCTCTCGCCCAACGGCCTGCGCTACGGCCTGTTCAGCGGCTGCGCCGAGCACAACGCCAAGCAGCGCGAGCTCCTGGCCGACGGGAACGCCTACCCCGCCGGCAGCGTCAAGGCGGAGCTGCTGGGCCGCGCCAACAGCTGCTGCCGCGCGGCGCCGACCTCCCACTGGCTCGATGTCCTGAAGGGCTACGACACCGACGAGTACCTCATCTCCACCTTCCAGACCAAGAACATGAACCTGCGCAACTACCACAAGGGCTTCACGGCGCTGATCGTGCAAAACGGTTCGCTGATGTTCGCGGTGCCCGGCCCGGGACGCGGCTTCAGCGCCCCGGCGGCGGAACGGATTTGGGACGATGAGTTCGCGGCCAGCGACCCGCGCAGCCGGTACGCCGGCAAAAGAAAACCGGATCCGGGCGCGGGGGCGTGACGGGAAAACGGGCGTGAACAACTGCCTGGTCCTGGGCTCGGGCCGCAGCGGTACCAGCATGCTGGCCGGCATGCTCCACCAGGCCGGCTACTTCATGGGCGAGCGGCTGCACCGTGCGCGCGACTCCAACCCCAAGGGCTTCTTCGAATGGTACCGCATCAACCGCATCAACGAGGAGCTCCTGGCCGGGCGCGGCCGCCGCGGGCTGAAGGAGCGCTTTGCGGCCGCCGTTCTTAAGAAGCATACGGTCGACAGCCCGGGCAAGAGCCAGCGCTGGCTGATGGCCATTCCCGAGGGCGTCTCCTTTGACCCCGTCCCCGCCGGATTGGAGGCCGAGATGCGCGCCGTGCTGCAGCGGCGGCCGTACGCCTTCAAGGACCCGCGCTTCAGCTATACCCTGCCCGCCTGGGCCCCCCTGCTCGCCGCCGACACAGTGTTCCTCTGCGTCTTCCGCGACCCGGCCGTGACCGTGGCCAGCATGCTCAAGGAGTGCCGGACCCAGCCCTATCTGGCCGACCTGTTCCTTACCCGCCGCGACGCCTTCCGGGTGTGGACGGCCATGTACCGCAACGTCGTCGAGCGGCTGCTGCCGCGCTTTCCCAGCCTGCACTTCGTCCACTACGAGCAGGTCCTGGACGGCAGCGCCCGGGCAAGGCTGGAATGCGCCCTGCAGGCCGAGCTGCCCTGGGACTTTCCCGATCCCAGGCTGGCGCGCTCGCGCAGCCGCCGGCGCGCCCCGCGGGCGGCCCGCGACCTGTATGCCCGCCTGTGCCGCCTGGCGGGGTACGCCCCGCCCGACCTGGAGCCATGAAGCACACGTACCTGTTCATCCTGTGCCCGCCGGCCTCGGGATCGACGCTGCTCTGGAGGATCCTGCAGACGTCCCCGCATGTCTCCGCCTTCCGTCTCGAAGGCCAGGCGCTGGCCAAGGAGTTCCTGTTCACGCCTGACCGCTGGGACCCCGAAAAAAAGATCCCCTGGGACCAGGTCAAGCGAAAATGGCAGGCCGCCTGGGACGTCAGCAAGCCCATCCTGCTGGAGAAGAGCCCCCCGCACCTGGTGCGGGCCCGGCAGATCGAGGAGCACTTTCCCGATAGCCGGTTTATTGTCATGGTCCGGAATCCGTACGCTTTTTGCGAGGGCCTCAGGCGTCGCTGGCTGAAGAAAACCGACCTTGGTGAATTGGCCCGCAACTGGGTCCGTTGGGCGGGCCACCAGAGCGTCAACCGCCGCACCCTGGCTTGCTCTGTCTTTTTCACCTACGAGGATCTCTGTGACCGCCCCCGGGAAACCTGTGAGCGGCTGGTCCGTTTCCTTCCCGAATTGGAGGCGCTGTCGTTCGAAAATGAGTTCAAGATCTTTGAAAGGAGCCAGCCGGTGGAAAACCTGAACGAGCGGCAGATCGCCCGCCTCTCCGCCGCCGACCTCCGGGAGATCAACGCTGTCCTGGCCGAGCACCGGCCGCTGCTGGCCGAGTTCGGCTACGGGCTTCTCGAGGAGGGGCATGCCTGAGACGCTCCTGACCCCGGGGATCTCGGTCGTCGTCTGTTGCCACAACAGCGCCGATGTGATCGTCCCCGCGCTGCGGGCGCTGGCCGGGCAGACCGTGCCGGCCGGCAGCGGCTGCGAGGTCATCCTGGTGGACAACCTGTGCAGCGATGAGACGGTGACCCTGGCCCGCGAGACCTGGCAGCAGGCCAAGGCGAG
>CAYXCX010000061.1:0-9454 GCA_964463405.1 uncultured Clostridia bacterium | reverse complement strand
GCCGCCCCGCGCCAGGCGCCGCGCCAGCAGCGGCCGCAGGCGGAGCAAGCCGGCCTCGTCTACGTTCCGGCCCAGCCAGTCGATGGCCAGGCTGCGCACCTCGAAATAGCGGTCGCGCAGCAGGCGCAGGGCCAGCTCCTCGAGCTCGGGGCTCCAGGGATTGATGCTCTGCAGGGCCTGCAGGGCGTTGCGGCGCATGAAGCCGTTGGCCCGCCCTTGCTGCAGCAGGTCGACCAGGTAGGGGACCTTGGAGCGGTCCTTGAACAGCCCGGCCAGCTTGACGCCCACGTTGCGCACCTCCCAGGAGGGGCTGGCCAGGTAGATGCCCGTTTTGTAGCGGTACTCGGCCTTGTAGAAGTCGGGGTTGGCCGCGACCACGTCCAGGAAGCGGAACGGCGAGAGCAGCGAGGGCGGCGCGCTTTCGCCGCGCTCGCGCCTCTTCTTCTTGAACATCAGGATGCCCTGGTTCTTGAGCAGCAGCGAGGCCAAAAAGTAGACCGCCGTGCCCATGAAGGCCAGCGACACGCACAGGATCAGGTTGCGCAGCAAGGGCGAGCGGAACTCGATGCGGCGGAAGACGAACTCGGCCTCGACCACGGCGATGACCATCAGCAGGCAGGCGCTGAGGGTCTTGAGGACGGCGGCGAAAAGCTCGCCGGCCGCCGGCGCCGCCCCCTCGCGGCGCAGGCGCAGCTGCAGCAGGGCGACCCGGAAGAGGCCCACGCTCAGCGCCGCCAGCGAGGCAGCCAGGGCGATGCCGGCCGCGCCCAGCCGGGTGCGGGCCAGCAGCACGGTGAGTGGCAGCTGCACGGCCAACAGCAGCAGGTCGCTAGCCATGGCGCTGCGCTCCTCCAGGCGCGAGCGGAACAGCCGCGCGGTCAGCGCCTGCAGCCCCCAGCCGCAGAGGCCGATGGCGTAGAACTGCAGCACCCGCGCCGTGGCCGCCGCCTCGGCGGCGGAAAAATGGCCGCGCTCGAGCAGCAGCGCGACCAGCGGCCCGGCCAGCACGACCAGCAGGATGGACAGCGGCGCCAGCAGGAACAGGTTGTCGCGGAAGCCGTCGGCCAGCAGCCGCTGCGCCTGGTCGCGGTCCAGGGTCACGGCCGGGGCCGGCCGGTCGCGCAGGGTCCGCCCCTGGGCGGCGCGGGCCACCAGGGTGAAGGGCAGGCGGGCCATCTCGGTGGCGAAGTAGAGGGCCGAGATCGAGCCCACGGCCAGCCAGGAGCCGACGCAGCGCTCGATCAGCGGCGGCGCCTGGGCCAGGGCCGCGCCCAGCCCCGCCGGCGCCAGGCGGGCCGCATACTTGCGGTTGACCTGGCGCGAGGCGCGGAACGAGGGGCGGAAGGCGAACTCCAGGCCGGGGGCGGCCAGGGTCTTGACCAGGTAGGGGGCCAGGAAGAGCACCTGCAGCAGCGAGGCGAAGAGGATGCTCCAGACCAGCGCGTAGGGGCCGCTGCCGCGGTAGAAGAGGAAGATGCCGCCGACGGCGGCGGCGGTGAACAGCAGGCCGGCGGCTTCGGCGGCTAGGCGCCGGCCGAAGGCGCGCAGGTAGACGGCGGCCAGGGCGGAAAGGGTGCCCAGGACGGCCGCGGGCAGCAGCGTGCGCAGCATGTTGACGGCCGTGGTCGCCGTGCCGCCAACGCCGAAGCCGGGAAAGGCCAGGGCGACGATGGCCGGCGCCAGCAGCATGGCCAGCGCCGCCAGCAGCAGCGACAGCAGGGCCGTGCCGGCGGTCAGCGCCGTCGCCGCCTCCCAGGCCCGGCCGCGCGCGGCGCGCTGGAACAGGCGGGCGAAGATGGGCATGAAGACGCGGCCCATGGCGTTGGCCCCGACCAGCCGGCGCAAAAAGCCGACCACGGCCAGGGCGGCGCTGAAGGCGTCGACCACGCGGCCGGCGCCGAACAGGGCGGCGGCGGCGATGGCCCGGCCGAAGTCGGCCAGGCGGGCGAGCAGCGGCGAGCCGGGGTGGGCGCTGGCGCTGGGGCAAAGGCCGCGGTTCGCTTGCGGGACTTTTTCCAGGTAGCTCTTGAAGACGTAGGCGTGGCCCTCGATCTCCAGCCGGTCGTCGGGGCGCAGCGGCACCCAGTCGCGGGTCTCGCGGCCGTTGAGCTGCACGCGTCCGCGCTGCACCCGGGCCATGGCCGCCCCTTCGCCGCCGGCGGGCAGGCGGACGGTGAAGCGCACCGGCGCGGCGGCCGCCTCCAGCTCTACGTCGGAAAGGAAAGTGTTGCCGATCACCGTCGAGGGGAAGGGGAGCTCCAGGTTCTTTTCCTCGTCGATGGCCTGCAGGTAGTAGACCTGGATCTGGCCGCTCCCGGCCGCCCGGCCGTTGCTGCCGATGCCCTCGATCGTCTCCAGGATGATGGCGGTGGAGTCGGGGCGCTCCGCGGCAAGCTGGTTGCGGCGCATGGCCGCCAGCTGCTGCGGGTCGGCCAGCAGCTCCTCGGCCGCGGCGGCCAGCAGGCCGCCGTCCAGCACGATCTCGCCGCGCTTGCGGCCCGGCGCCGCCTCCTCGTAGAGGACGCGCGCGCCGCCCGCCTTTTCCACCTGGCGGGCGTTGAGCACCTGATGGTCGCCCGGCAGGTCGATCTTGGGCACCAGCACGGCCGGCAGTCCCCGGGCGCTCAGCTCCTGCAGGGTGCCGGCGCCGGCGCGGGCGACGACCAGGTCGGCGACGGCGTAGACGTCGGCCACGGGGTCGAAATACTCGCGCACCAGCAGGCGCCCCTCGATCTGCGGCGCAAAGCCCATGCGCTCCAGGCGGCCGACCGTGTCGTCGAAGGCCTTGTAGCCGTGGCCGTAGGCCTTGCCGGTCGACAGGATCACGAACAGGTTGGGAATGGAGAGCAGGCGCGGCATGGCCGCGATTGCGGCGCGGTTGACCGAGCGCGCCCCCAGGCTGCCGCTGCAGATGAAGAGGACGCGGCTGTTGGGCGGGATCTCCAGCCTTTCGCGCGCCGCCTGGCGGTCGGCAACGTCGGCGCGGATCGACTGGCGCAGCGGGTAGCCGGCATGGACCACCTTGGCGGCGGGAAAATAGGCGGCGCTGTCGGGGAAGGCGACGCCGACCTTGGCGGCGAAGCGGGCGATGAACAGGTTCAGGCGCCCGGGAACGGCGTTCTGCTCGTGGATGAACACCGGCCGGCGCAGCAGGGCCGCGGCCAGCAGCACCGGCGCCGCCGCGTAGCCGCCGCTGCCGATGATGACGTCGGGCTTGAAGCGCAGCAGGATGAAGAAGCTCTTGACCGCGCCAACGGCGATGGCGGCCAGGGCCAGCAGCGTCCTGGGGCTTTTCAGGCGCTGCGGCAGGCCCAGCGCCGGCACGGCGACGAACTCCATGGGCTGGGGCAGGGAGGGGATGATCGCGGCCTCGCTGCCGCGGCGCGTCCCCACGTACAGGAACTCGGCGTCGGGATATTTCTCCTTCAGGGCCTCGTAGATGGCGACATTGGGGTAGACATGGCCGCCCGTGCCGCCGCCAGTGAACAGATAGCGGTGTTTGCTCATGGGGTACGGGGCGTATTATAGCCTAATTGCGGCGAAAAGGACAGGGAGAGACGCTAGAGCTTCTGAGGTTCCACATTCCATGTTCCACGTTCCACGTTGGGACTGATGCTTTGGATGCTTACAGATTTTTAGACAGTTGCTAACTCCTTAAGAAATGGAAAATCGACTCAAAGAACGCTAGAGTTTTATAGGTTCCAAACCTATGAAATATTTCGAGCCTTTTTGGCAGATGCGCAAAATGATGAACAATACAAAAATTGAGCAAGAATCTTGCGTGGTCGCAAAAGGCTTTTCTTCTACCTTTAACCTTTCGCCTTTTGCCTTTTGCCTTTCTCTTTCAAAATCGCTTCCGCCAGGATCAAGTCCGCTGGAATGGTTATCTTGATATTCGCCGCGTCTCCTTCCACGGTCGTGATCGGGGCCAGGCCGTATTCCAGGATCAGCGAACAGTCGTCGGGAGCGTCGGCCTTCTTCTCTTCCTGGGCCAGGCGGTGGGCGATGCGGATGATCGAAGCGCGGAAGCCCTGGGGGGTCTGGACGCGGCGCAACTTTTCGCGATCGAGAACGGCGTTCACCGTTCCCTTGTTGTCCACGCGCACAAGGGTGTCCCCCGGGGCCAGCACCGGCATGACGGCGGCGCGGCGGGCCAGGGCCTTCAGCACCCGGGCGATGACATCCTTCGGCACCACGGCTCGCGCGGCATCGTGGATCAGGACAGACTCGGCGCTCCCGGCCGCGGCTACGCCGATGGCCGACGACTGCTGTCTCGTCTTTCCGCCGGGAACGACCTTGGCCACCTTCCTGTATCCGGCGGCGATCTTTTGCGCCTTCGCCAGTTGGGCCTTGGGGCAGACCAGGACGATCTCCGCGATGTCCTTGTGCTCCTGGAAACGCTGCAGGCAGTGATCGAGCAGGGTCTTTTTTCCCAGCTTGTGGAACTGTTTCGGTTCCTTGCTCTTGAAACGGGCCCCCGTGCCCCCGGCCAGGATGATGGCTGTGGTTTTCATGGGAAGATTATAAACAAAACCCAGTGTTAGTGATAGTGGAAGTAGCAGCTGAGAGCGAGCACTAGTGATGAGTGATAAGTGATGAGTGATAAGTGATGAGAAAAAGCCGAGAGCGAGCACTAGTGATAAGTGATGAGAAAAAGCAGAGAGCGAGCACGTTCTAGTAATTAGTGATTCGTGATTGGAGTAGTTCAGAGCGAACTCCAGCAAGCTCAAGTGTCACTCATAGTTGAATTAGTAGTTAGCAACTGCTTGGAGCTCGGCAAGGACTGAAGCATCAGACTCAACGTGGAACGTGGAACATGGTACATGGAACCTCAGAAACTCTAGCGTCCTTGAGTCACTGGCTTTTCGTTTCATCGTTCAGGTATAAAAAGTTATTTTGAATCTAGCTCCTGGCTCTCCTGGGTTCATGAGCTGGATGTCCGCTCCCAGCGCCCCGACCAGCTTCTTGACCGTGGCCAGCCCCATGCCGGTCCCCTTGTCGCGGGAGCTGAAGAAGGGCAGCCAGATCTTCTCGGCATTGGCCGCGGAGATCCCCGGGCCGTCGTCGCCGATGAGCAGCGCCGGGGCGGCGCCCGGGGCGTAGGCTGCCGTGAGCCTGGATGCGCCGGCCTGGCCGGCGTTGAGCGCCAGGTTGGAGAACACGACGTTCAGCAGCAGCGGATCGCTTGCGAGCTCCATTTTTTCGGCCGGCAGGTCGACGGCCAGGCCGTGGGCCGCCGCGGCGGCCTGAAGCAGCGGTCCGACTTCCACCGCCTGGCGCGCCACCTTGTCGACCGGCCGGGCGAAGCGCAGGAAGCTCTCCATCATGTCGCTCATGAACTGCACCTCGCCGACGACCTTGGCCTTCTTATCCGCCTCGCCGCTCATGGCCTTGGTGTAGCCCAGGATGACCCCCAGCGAGTTGCGCACCTCGTGGGCAAGCGCGGCGGCCATTTCGCCGAGCAGGGCCAGGTTCTCGGTCTGGCGGCGCACCCGCTCGCGCTGGCGCTCCTCGCTCACGTCGCGCACCAGGGCCAGGCGCCCCTGGCCGGCCTCAGGGCCGTCGGCGCCGGCGCCGACCGGGGCCACCTCCACGGCCAGGACGGCCTGGTCCTTCTCGAACTCGCCGCGGGCGCGGCCGCGGGCGTTCAGGACGAAGGCGGCCAGCTCCTCATAGCCGGGCAGGGCCTGGATCAGCGGCAGGTTCTTGGCCGCGGCCAGGCTGCGGCCGAACAGCCGCTGCGCCGCCGGGTTGAAAAGCTCGACGCGGCCGTCCGCCGACAGGTAGATCACCCCCAGCGGCACGGCTTGGAGTATGGTGCGGTTCAGCTCCTCCTGGCGGCAGGAGGCGAGGCGTTCGCTGGCCACCAAATCCTGGAGCTCGGCCTGCGAGTTCTTGAGGTCGACCAGATAGCCCTGAAGTGGGGTGACGGCCGCTTCGGGCTGCTCCGGCTTGGGTTTGCGCAGCCGCGCCGCCAGGAAGCCGGCGCTGATCACCAGCGCCAGCCCCAGGGTCAGGACCAGCAGCGACAGGACCTTCTTCATCCCCTGCAGGGAGTGGAGTTGCGGCGAGTCGACCGTCTTGGTGAACAGCAGCCCCCCGGCGCCCAGCGGCCGGCGGATCTCCAGGCGCAGCGCGTCGTCGGCCGCAAAGAGCCGCCGGCCGGTCTGGGGGCGCTCCAGCGGCGTGACGCGGTCAAAGTACGCGGAGCGGAGCGGCGGCGCCAGGGCCGGCGCGGCGCGCAGCAGGTGCAGTTCGGCCTGCAGCTCGGCATGGGCCACGATCGCCTGGCGCTCGTTCGTCTCCAGGGTGGAAAACAGGGCGCGCATGTTTTCCATGATGAACAGCGACAGCGCCTCGACCACCAGCAGCAGCAGCAGCGACGAGCGCCTCACGGCAGCCCCCACAGCGAGCCGATCCAGGCCAGCAGCGCCTCGCCCCAGAAGAGGGCGGCGTAGCCGCCCAGGGCTAGGAAGGGGCCGAACGGCAGGGCCATCTTCAGGTTCTTCCTGCGGAACAGGATGAAGAACATTCCCACCAGCACCCCGGTTAGCGAGGCCAGCATCACCGCCACCGTGACCCGGCGCAGGCCCAGGAACAGCCCCAGCAGCAGGGCCATCTTGACGTCGCCGAAGCCCAGCCCCTCGATCTTGCGCACCTTGAGGTAAAAGTAGAACAGGGCGGCGAAGAACAGGGCCGCGCCCAGGCCGGCGGCGATGGCGTCGCGCCAGCTGATCTCGGGATGGAAGAACGAGTAGAGAAAGAAGAGGGCCGCGCCGCCCAGCGTCAGCTCGTCGGGCAGGATCATGTGCTGCAGGTCGATGAAGGCCAGGGCGATCAGCAGCGCCAGGAAGACGGCGGCGGCGGCGCCGTGCAGGCTGGCGCCGTAGGCATGGCAGGCCAGCCAGAAGCTGCCGGCGCTGAGCAGCTCGACCAGGGGATAGCGCGGCGAGATCGCGGCGCGGCAGGAGCGGCAGCGGCCGCCGAGCGCCAGGTAGCTCAGCACCGGCACGTTCAGGTGCCAGGGGATGGCGGCCTGGCAGCGCGGGCAGTGCGAGGGGCGGAAGACGACTTCCTGGCCCAGCGGCAGGCGGTGGATGACCACGTTGAGAAAACTGCCGACGATCAGGCCCAGGACGACGCTCAGCGCTTCTTCCACCGGAAAATCCTCTGCGCCGTCACCTCGCCGCTGCCGGGGTCGTAGACGTACTCCTGGCCGGCGAAATCCCTGGGCACCTCGCGGATCAGCCCGGCCGCGGCCAGGTCGGAAAGGGCGGCCGGCAGCCGGCGGCGCAGCCGGCGGAAGGCGGCGATCCTTTCCCGCAGCAGCGGCAGGTCGGTTTCGGCCTTGATCTGGTACAGGTGGTTGAAGGCCGAGTCGCGGGTCAGCACGTCCTCGGCGCTTTGGTATATGTCGAGCCACATGCGCGTGGCCGCCGCCGGATCGTCGCGCATGTAGACCAGGTGGGCCTTCATGCGCTTGATGTGCATCGGCGCCCCGGGCTTGGCCGCCGCCCGGTTGTAGTATTCCTCGGCCCTGGCGAAGTCCTTCAGGTACTTGTAGCAGTAGAACCCGGCGTCGTGGTCAAAGAGCCATTCCCGGGGATTGTGCCGCGCCCCCTTCTCCAGCAGGCGCAGGGCCATGGGCACGTCCTCGGCCTCGTGGACCATGATCAGCGCGCCCACGATGTAGGGCTCCATGTAGGCCGGGGCCAGGTCGGTGATCGTCTCGTAGACGCGCTCGATGAAATCGAAGCGGTTGACGACGTTGTAGGCCGAGTAGAACTGGATCGACCAGATGAACAGCAGGTCGGCGGCCAGGGCGTGGTAGCCGAAGGACGCGATCTTGAGGGTCTTGCCCGACGGCAGGGAAACGAAGGCGCTGCGCTCGCCGAAGTAGTCGACGGTGGCGTCGTAGCGCTGCTGCATGCCGCCTGCCAGCAGCAGCCCGCCTAGCACGGTCGCCGCCAGCCAGCCGCCCTTAAGGCCCTCGCCGAGGGGGCGGCGCATCATGGGAATTCCCGGCGGCGGAAGATCAGCACGGCCAGCGCCAGCACGGCGGCGGTGTAGAGCAGGGCGTAGAGGACGGCGTAGAGGATGGTAGCCGCGCCGGGCAGCGTGCCCAGCACCGCCTCGCTCTTGATGTTGAACTTGTGCAGGTTGGGCAGGAGGTAATAGAACGCCTCGGTGAGCCAGCGCCAGGCCGGCACCTTCAGGAAACTCTTGAACTCGTTGTAGGTCCACAGCACCTGGCCGATCAGGTAGAGCGACACGGTGAAGATGAAGGAGAGGATGGGGGTGGTGAAGGAGGAGAAGAGCAGCGAGAGGGCCACGATGACCAGCAGCTCCAGGTAGAGCATGAAGAAATACAGCAGGATGCCGCCGTCGAAGCCGCCGCCGCTCAGGGCGACGAAAGCGAAAAAGAGGACGGCCATGGCGCCCAGGGCCGCCAGCATGGTCAGGGCCAGGCCCAGGAACTTGCCCAGGATGAACTCGTCGCGGCGCACCGGCTTGCTCAGGATGTTGTAGACTGTCTTCCTCTCGATCTCCTTGTAGACCAGGTTGATGCCGGTGAAGATCGCGATCAGCACGCAGAAAAAGTTGATGGCCGCCAGGCCGGTGTCCTTGAGCACCTTCATGGCGTCGCCCAGGGTCAGGAAGCTGACCAGCTTGGAGCTGAAGGCGAACAGCACGCCGAAGAAGACGAGCAGGTAGAACATCTTGTTGCGCGCCGACTCGCGGAAGGTGTTGCGGGCGATGCCCTTGATCCCGGCCTTCATCGCCTGCCCCCCGCCGCCCCGGCGGCCAGTTCGTCGAAAAAGATGTCCTCGAGCGTCATCTTGACCGGCTGCACCGCCACGATGCGGCCGCCCATGTGGATGATCGACTCCACCACCAGGTTGACCTCGTTGTCGTCGGGCAGGGTGATGAGGAAGAAGCCGTCGCGGCTGGAGAACCCGGGGCGGATCTGGGCCAGCTCCCTTGCGCCGATGCCGGCGCAGGCCACCTCCACATACTGGGTGCTGCGGTTGACCAGCTCCGACAGCCGGCCCTGGCGGCGGATGGTTCCGCCCAGGATGATGCCGACGCGGTCGACCATCATCTCCATGTCCTGCAGGATGTGCGACGAAAAGAAGACGGTCTTGCCCTGCTCGCGCAGCGCCAGGATGAGCAGGCGCAGGTCCTTGCGCCCCACCGGGTCGAGGCCGGAGAAGGGCTCGTCCAGGATGAGCAGCTCGGGGTCGTTGACCAGGGCCTGGGCCAGGCCCAGGCGTTGGATCATGCCCTTGGAGAACTTGCGCAGCTTCTTGTCCTCGTGGCCGCTCAGGCCCACGCGGTGGACCAGGGCGGCGATGCGGCTTTCGGCCTCGGCCGCCGGCACCTCGCAGAGGTTGGCCGAGAAGCGTAGGAACTTGCGCGCCGTTTGGGAGTCGAAGAAATCGGGGGTCTCGGG
>CAYXCX010000060.1:0-9467 GCA_964463405.1 uncultured Clostridia bacterium | reverse complement strand
AGAGCTCGTGGGCGCGGAGCAGCGACAGGTTGATGATGTACCCGGCCTCGGTGTAGCAGGAGGGCGGGTAATGGTCGGCGATGTCGGCGGCAGCGGGGGCGGGCTTGACGAAGCGGATGGGGTGAGCGAAATCGGGGCTGGCCGCCGACCGGCCGTTCTTGCTCAGATCGGGCCTGACCACAAAGTTCACGGCCTGGAAGCGGGCGTCGGGATTGCTGCGGATCTTGTCATAGATCGGATCCCCGATGTAGCGCGAAGCATCGGCAATGGTGATGTGGGCGCCGGCCACGCCGGCCGTCCCGATCAGCTGCTGGACCAGGGCATAGACCAGGTGGGGGCTCTGAAATCCGCCGTTGGCCCAGGTGCCGCCGAAATCCTGGTTGCCGTTGATCTTGATGACGATCTTTTCGCCGGCTTGGTAGCCGAGGTCACCCCGGCCCCGGGATGCGTTGGCGAAGCGGAACAGGGCCTGCCAGGCCGCGGCATCCGTTGACGCGCCGCTGAGCAGCCGCAAGGAACGGGAGAGCATGCCGTTGACGGCGAGCTGACTGGTGTTTTCGTCGCTCCACCAGAAACCGCTGGCCCCGTCCCAGAGAGTGGCCTGGGTATCGCGCGTCCAGACCACGCGGCCCGGGAACAGTCCCCGGGCGGTGCCGAGCGGCTGGTTGGGGGCATCGCTGGGCGTGAAGCCCTGGACCTCGAGGCCCGATTGCGCCTGGGGAACCAAGGAGGGGGCCAGCACCGCCATCAGGGCGATGGCCGACAAGGCGATGATCGGCAGGCGCAAGCGGACGGCCTGCCGGTTCAGCCGATGCAGGAAAACGGTCGGGACAATCATGGCCAGGAGATACGTGAGAAAACCGCCTCCAAGTCCGGCAGCCACCCGCTGGCAGGGGTAGGCCGCCCGCGAGGGTTTGGGTACCACCCGGACAATAAACCAGATAAGGGCCAGCAGGCCGACCAGCGGAAAAAGCAGCAGCGCCGCCTTGCGCGTTATTGCATGCAGGGTTTTTTTGTTCATATTTTTCTTTCCCGCCTGATTTAGGACTTTGGCAACTCTATATATAACATAAATAGGTCCATTTTCAACATTATTATCTTTTAAAATAATTGATGACTTAATCAGCCGGAAGCAGTTCCCGGCCAGGGTGGAAGAAGCAGCGCCGCCTCCCCCGGTCAGCGGGCAGGCGGCCGGCGGCGTCCCTCCTCGCGGAACGCGCCGGCCAGGTCGACGACGCAGGCCCAGCCGTACAAGGGATGGGGACCATAGGCCACGCCGGCGCGGCTGAAGCGCGCGTCGAAGACCGCCAGCCGGTGGCCGCGGCCGGGCACGCCGTCGTCGACGATCAGGGTCGTCACGATGGCCCGCGGCCGGTCGCGCCCGTAGGCGATGACCTCGGCCATCGCCACCCGGTCGGCCTGGGTGAGGAAATGGAAGGGCGTCAGCTGCACGTAGCGCTCCAGCCGCTGCAGCGGGTCGCTGCCGTCGCCGCCGCGGTGGCCCGTGCCGCCGCTCAGCGCCTGGTCCAGCACCAGGTCGCGGGCAGCCAGGGCCAGGCCGCGCGAGCCGGCCAGCGCCGGCGCTGGCCGCGCTTTTTCCAGGAAGGCGACGGCCTCGTCGACGGCGTCTACCCCCTCGCGGGTGAGGTAGTTCACCCCGTCCTCGGTGAAGGAAAAGCGGTCACGGAACTGCCCGCGCAGCCGGCGCAGGTTCGCGGCATAGCCCCGCGGGTCGAGGCGGGCCAGATTGAGCTCGGCCAGCACCTCGCTCTCGATCCGCGTGTGAAAGGGCCTCTTCGGCTCCGTCCCGGCCGCGGACAGGGGCAGCGCCAGCAGGAGCAGGAGCAAGGCGGGACGCCAGGCCACGGCGTCACACCCCGGGGGGCAGCTTGGCGCGCATGAGCTCCCGCAGGCTGAATTTCCCGCCGTCGGCGACGAAGCTGCCGTCGCCCACGGCGTGGAACGTGCGCCGCTCGCGGCGCTTCGGGTTGACCCACGACCGCAGGGCCTCGACGACGAACAGGTCGTGCTTCTTGACGTGATCGACCACGCGGCACTCGATGTTGGCCAGGCACTCCCCGACCAGCGGCGCCTTGACCGTCTTGGCCCGGAGCGGCGTCAGCCTGAACTTTTTGAACTTGTCGGTGTCGGCGCCGCTGCAGGCGCCGATGGCCACGACTTTGCGCGCCAGGTCGAGTCCCGGCACGGCGATCACGCACTCGCGCTCGCGCAGCAGCGCCCGCCAGGAGTGGTTCCACGGGCCGGTGACAAAGGCGAAGCGCGGCGTGAAGTCAAGAACCATGTGCCAGGAGAGGGTCATCAGGTCGGGCCGGCCGCCGCCGGCCGTGGCCAGCAGCAGCACCGGCCCCGGCTCCAGCAGCAGGAACGCTTTGGACAGAGAGAGTTTCGTTAACGCGGGAACCCGCGCATCCCGGCCCGACCGGCCGGGCGATGGGACTTCCGGCCGCTCAGACCTCTTCATTCAGCAGCACCATGTGGATGTGATCCTCCCAGCGGCCATTGATTTTCAGGTACTTGCGCGCCAGACCTTCCTGATAGAAACCAAGTTTCTCCAATACCCGCAGCGAGCGGCGGTTCCGGGGCATGACGTTGGCCTCGATCCGGTGCAAGCGGTACTCGCCGAACATGATGGCGATCCCCCTTTGAATGGCCTCGCTGGCGTAACCCCGGCTGGTTTCCTTCTCGTCCAGGCGGTATCCGAGGTGACACGACAAGAACGCACCGCGTACGATGTGATCGAAGGCAACCGAGCCGATGATTTTCCCGGCATCGCTTTTCTTGCATATCCACAGCCGCAGCAAATCGCCGGCCTCCTGCCTCCTCAGATCATCCTGCAGTTGCCTTTGCTGCGCCTCGACCGTAAAGAACGCGTCGTTGCGCGCCGCTTCCCATTCCTTGAGGAATATGCGGTTGCGGACAAAATAGTCCAGCACCGCTCCCGCCTGGGCCGGGGTCGAAGCCCGCAAAAATAACCGCTCGGTTTCATAGTTGGCCGGCATGGTTCCTCGGCTGCATCATAGCCGCGAGCGCAACAGATTTCCAGCCCCACGCGGGACCCGAGGCCAAAAGCCCCGGGCAATGGCCCCATTCCCTCGTCAGCGCCCGCGCGGGAAGGGCCTGGGCTTGAACTCTTGGGGAGGACTCTTGCGCAGCTCCTCAAGCAGGTATTCCACCGCCTTTTCCAGCTGCGGGTCGCCGCCGGCGATCACCGCGGCCGGGGTCCATTCGACCTCGATGTCCGGGGCCACCCCCTCGTTCTCCACCGTGAACTTGCCCTCCAGGTCGACGAAGGCCACCGAGGGCGCCGTCACGTAGCCGCCGTCCATCAGCGGCGGGTAATCGGTGATGCCGACCAGGCCGCCCCAGGTGCGCTTGCCGATCAGCGGCCCGATTCCTTGCTGGCGGAAGTAATAGGGCATGGCGTCGCCGCCCGAGCCGGCGTACTCGTTGATCAGCATGGCCTTGGGCCCGAAGTTCGCCGCCTGCGGCGTCCGCCCGGGCTGGCCCCAGCGCCCCAGCCAGTGGTTCATCAGCGGCCGGCGCAGCAGGTCGATGATGTAGTCGGCGGCGTAGCCGCCGCCGTTGAAGCGCTCGTCCAGGACCATGCCCTGCTTGTGCAGCTGGGAGAAGTAATAGCGGTTGAAAAAGGTGTAGCCGCCGGCGGCCGTGTCGGGAAGATAGACGTAGCCGAGCCTGCCGCCGCTCAGCCGCTCGACCCGCTTGCGGTTCTCTTCGATGCGCTCGCGGAAGCGCAGCTCGAATTCGCTCTCCAGCGGCACGACCGTGATCTCGCGGGCCCCGGCGGCCTGCGGCTTGTCGTTCACCAGCAGGCGCACCTGGCGGCCGGCCCCGGCCAGGAAATAGGAGTAGAAGTTGTTCGCCGGATCGAGCTCGCGGCCGTCGACGGCCAGCAAATAGGAGCCCTCGGCGACCCAGTTCCCCGGCTCCGACAGCGGCGAGCGCAGCTCCGGATTCCAGCTTTCGCCGCGATAGACCTTTTTCAGGAAGAAGCGGCCGTCGCGCACGCCGATGTCGGCGCCCAGCAGCCCGACCGGCGCCTGCTTGACGCGCGGCTGCTCGCCGCCGCCGCGGTAGGCGTGGCCCACGCTCAACTCGCCGATCATCTGCCCGATCAGGTAGTTCAAGTCGTCGCGGTGGGAGACGTGGGGCAGGTAGGCCTCGTAGCGCTCCCAGACCGCGGCCCAGTCCTGGCCGTGCATGCCCGGATCGTAGAAGTAGTCGCGCTCCATGCGCCAGGCGTCGCGCAGGATCTGCCGCCACTCGCGAAGCGGCTCGCGCCAGACCGCGATCGCCTGCGTGTCCAGCTTGCCCTTGCCGGGCTCCAGTTTGCCGGCGTCGGCCAGGAACCAGTCGCGCTGCTTGCGCAGGAGCATCTTCTTGCCGTCGGCCGACAGCTGGAAAAAGTGGATGTCGCCGGCCAGGGTCTCGGCCTCGCGCTTCTCAAGGCCGTAGGCGTGCAGGGTGAGGCTGCGCTCGACCGCCATCTCGCCGCGCTGGCGCTTGACCGTCTCCAGGTAATACAGCTTGTTCTCCCCGCCCTGCAGGCGGACGTAGCTGCGGACGGGCACGGGCAAGGCGACGATGCGGCCGGCGATCCCCTCCAGGTCGATGCGCACCGGGGCGGCCGCCGCGGCCGTTTTGCCCTCCTGCCCGCCTTTCTTTTTTCCCGCCTCCTTGCTTTCCTCCTTCTTTCCCTCCTCCTCGTCGCTCTGAGCCTTCAGCGGCGAGGGCTCGGCGCTGGAGAGGACGGCGAGGTAGATGCTGGCCACAGGCTCGTGCGGGTACTCCGAGAGGTCGACCCAGCCCATGTCGTGGGCCAGGTTGGTCGAGGCGGCGAAATAGAGGTACTTGCCGCTGCGGTCGAAGGCCGGCGCGAAGGCGTCGCTCATGCCGTCGGTCAGCCGGTGCGACGTGCCGTCGGCGACCCGGTACAGGTGCAGGTCGCGCAGGCCGTTGGCGCCGTGGAGCGTGTAGCACAGCCAGCGAGAATCGGGAGACCAGTCGTATTCGGGGTAGGCGATGAACTTGGGGTTGACGGCGACGCGCGCGACCCGACCGGAGTCCACCTCGGCCAGGTACAGGGCCTGGCGGTTGTCCACGAAGGCGATGCGCCGGGAATCGGGCGACCACATCGGCGCGTAATAATAGGCCTTTTCCGGCAGGGCGATGACCCGCGGCGGCTTGGCCCCCAGCTGGTCGCGGACATGCAGGGCGTACTCGCCCGCTTCGTCGCTGAAATAGGCGATGGACATGCCGTCGGGAGACCAGGCCGGCTCGCGCTCGGCGCTGGCCGGGGAGGCGCTGACATTGCGGATGTCGCCCTTGTCGGCGGGGACGGTGACGATTTCGCCGCGGGCCTCGAAGACGGCGCGCTTGCCGGCGGGCGAGAGATGGGCGTTGAAGATGAGCTCCCCGGCCGGGACGCTGCCCGGGCGGACAAGGATGCGCTCGCTGGGAACGTCGATGGCCAGCGTGCTCAGCTCGCCGGCACGGAGCAAGTGCAGGCGCCCCTCGCGCTCGAAGACCGCCACGCCGTCGCGCACGCCGAAGGACTTGATGTCGGCGCCGCCGAAGCGGGTCAGCTGCTCGATTACACGGCTCCCGGCGTGGTAGCGGTAGAGGTTCATCACCCGGTCGCGGTCGGAGAGAAAATAGACCCACTCGCCGCTGAAGCGGGGAAAGCTGTCGTTGCTGCCGGGATGGGCGATCTTTTCGGCAACGCGGCTCTCGAGGTCGAACACCCAGATGAACGGCGCGTTGCCGCCGCGATAGCGCCGCCAGGTGTCGAAGGACTGGCGGTTGGAGAGCGAGGTGTAGGCGAAGCGGCGGCCGTCGGCGGCCATCGAGCCCAGCCAGGCCATGGGCATGGGCAGCTCTTCGGGCGTGCCGCCGGCGACGGCGACCTTGAAGATGCGGGCGTAGCGGTTGCCGCTGGCGCGCAGGCTGGAGAACAGGACATGGCGGCCATCGGCCGACCAGCCGGTGACCTGGTCGGCGCCGGGATGGTAGGTCAGGCGCTTCGGCTCGCCGCCGCCGGCGGCCACGACGTAGACGTCCATGTTCTCGTCGTACTGGCCGCTGAAGGCGACCCAGCGGCCGTCCGGGGAGAAAAACGGCGAGGACTCCGAGCCGGGGTGGCTGGTCAGCTGCACGGCCCGGCCGCCGGCCAGCGGGCAGGTCCACAGGTCGCCGCCGTACTGGAAGACGATGCGGCCGTCGCCGACATCGGGGTTGCGCAGCAGGCGGGCGTCGTCCAACGCCGCCAGCGGGGCGAGCGCCAGCGCCCACAGCAGGAGAGCCAGCGGCGCCTTGCGCCAGGAGACCGAAATTGCGGAGCGGTTCATGTGCCACCTCCAAAATTTGCCGCTGCCCGGGCCGTGCCTTGGGGCTTTGCCGAAATGCTGATACTCCTCGCCCGGCAAAAAGGTTTTGCCGCCGCGGCCGGGCCCTGCCGCGAAGCGGCGGCTGCCGGCCCCGGGTTCTGCAGGCGATTGTACGCAATCGGCCGAAAAAGGGCAACCGCGGCCGGCGGCTTGATTTTTTGTTTTCCTTCGTCTATCATCCATCCCGCTCAGGGGGGCTGATGAAAAAAACAGCGATCTTCCTCGCCGCCGTCGCCTGCGCCGCCCTGGTCCCGGCGCAGAACATAGACGTCAGCGCCAACGCCGGGATCCTCACCCGCGGCAATTTCTCGTTCGACCCGCTGGTCTTGTCGGGCAACATCGTCCTCGACATCCACCTCGGCGGCTTCCTCATGCTCAGCCCCGAATGCACCCTCTACACCGACAGCAAGTTCAGCACCGACTCGCTGCTGCTGGCGCCGGGCGGGACGCTCAACCTGACCTACGGGCAGCTCTTCCTGGGCGGAGGCCTGGTCAAGGAGCTCTGGCTGAAGTCGCAGGGGGCGGCCATCCCCCTGGAGCTGAAGCTCCAGGCCGGAGTCCGCGCCAGCCGCTTTCGCCTGGGAGCCTACCTGCTGACTTTCGCCAAGGAGATGTTCCAGGACCTCTCCTTCGGCTTCACCCTCGGCTTCGCGCTGTAGGCGCCCCGTCCCCCTTTTCCCGCGCTCCAGCGGCGTTGGCGCTGAAGTGCACGTAGGAAAAACACTCGGGGATGTGCAAATCGTAGACGCCGTGCGGGTTCAGGCTCCAGCCCGGGGCGGGTTTCCCGCCCCTGGGGCCCAGCGGCTCGAAGCGCGAGAAATCGACGCGCAGCACGTCGCCCTCCCGCGGCGGCAGGCGGCGGCCGGAAAAGAGCGGCGCCATTCCCGCCCAGGGGAAGGCCAGTTCCACGGTCCAGCCGCGGTCGGGCGCCGCCGGATCGTTGATCGTGCCGTCGACGTGAACCGCGGCCTCCAGCCCGGCGAAGTCCCAGTCCAGGAAGGCCCAGCGCTTGCCGCGCGGGTGGCGGCCGAAGCGCGCGGCGTCCTGGAACCCGCCCAGCAGGTCGACGTCCCGGCGGCGCGGGTCGTACTCGGGGCGGTCGAAGCGGCCGCCCGGGCGCAGGGCGTCCTGCCAGACGAAGAAGGCCTCGTAGACCGTGCCCAGGGCGTTGATCTCGAACTCATAATAGCAGCCGTCGCCGGCGATGAACACCTCGACGTCGTTGTCGTTCCAGACGAAGGAGTCGCGGGCGGTGAGCGTCGCGCGCACGTCGGGCTCCTCGACGTGAAAGCCGACATAGAAGGCGCGGTCGTCCCACAGGCAGGCGACGCGGGTCGCGAGCGCCGCCGGCCCGCCGCTCACCAGGTCGACGAAAGGGGGCGAAAGCGGCGCCGCTTGCCAGGCCCGCTCGTCCAGCCGGCCGTCGACGCGGATCGGGCCCGGGGCGCGGAAACAAGTGTAATGGAAAAGCCGATCCTCGGAAACGCCGTAGCGGTCATCCATGGCGAGACTATAGGTCGCAAGGCCGTCCGTGTCAATATTGGACTTGAAAGCAAATAGCCAAAAGGAAAAAGGCAAAAGTAAGGAATAAATCCAGGGGTGATTTGCTGGATCGCCTGGCTGCCTGTTTCTTCACTTTTTTCTTTTACCTTTTTCCATTATGGTGTAAAATTGCTGCTGTCCAATCCCAACCAGGAGGGAACAACATGTCTGATAAGGGAACCAAGAAAAAACTGACCCGCGTGGAAGGCGGCGAAGCGCCCGCAGCCGCCGGGGCGCGCGCCTTCACCCCCACCCCCGAGAGCAAGGCCAAGGCCGGGAAATTCCGCCTTTTCGCCATTCTCTCCTGGGTGGTGGCCATCGGCCTGGAAGTGGCGGCCATCCTGCTGCTGCGCAAGCCGCCGGTCACCACCTGGCTGCTCATCGTGCTGATCGTCGCCGACCTGATCTTCGCCGTCATCGGCTCGCTGCTGTGGAAGAAGGCCAACCGCTTCGATCCCGCCTCGGAAAAGGATAAGTTCAAGTTCTTCGTGCAGAACCAGCTGGGCGCCATCATCGCCGTCATCGCCTTCCTGCCGCTGGTCATCCTCATCTTCACCAACAAGGACCTCAAGGGGAGCCAGAAGGGGCTGGTGGGCGCGGTAGCGGCCGTGGCCCTGGCGATCGCCGCCCTGACCGGCGTCGACTTCAACCCGCCGTCGCAGGAGCAGTACGCCCAGCAGATCGAGCAGGTTCAGGCGCTCGGCGCCGAACATGTCTACTGGACCAAGTCCGGATCGCGCTTCCACCTCTACCAGGACTGCCAGCACATCAACACCCGCAAGACCGACGAGATCTTCCAGGGCTCCGTGCCCCAGGCCCGGGAGCTGAAGAACATCTCCGAGCTCTGCAAGACCTGCGAAGGGCGCTGGAAGAAGGAGCACGCCGCCGCGGAGCTCCCGGCGCCCGCGGTCGAAATCCCCGACGCGGCGTTGCCGGCGGGAGAAGCCCTGCCCGTCCCCGCCAACTAAGCCGCGCCGGCCCGGCGCCGGGGTCCGCCTGTGCCTACCAGTGGCGGCTGTCCGGGCCCAGTCCCTCCGGCTCGGGGATCTCGGCCTGCTGGCGGTGGCGGAGATTCAGCAGGTTCACCTCGCGACGGACGGCGGCGGCGGTGATGGCCGCGGCGATCAGGTCGGACAGCGGCCCGGCCAGCCAGACGCCGTCCAGCCCCAGCGCCCGCGGCAGCAGCAATACCAGGGGGATCAGCAGGATCACCTGGCGCAGCAGGTTCAGGACCATGGCCGTCCTGGCCTTGCCGATGGCCTGGAAGAAGTTGGAACTGACCACCTGCGAGCCCACCACCGGGAAGGCGGCCAGCAGGATGCGCATGCCGCGCACCGCGATCGCGAGCAGGCGGGGATCGTCGCGGCTGAACAGGCCGATGATGGCGGCGGGAAAGAGCTGCACCGCCAGGAAGCCCGCCGAGGTCATGGCCGTGGCCGCGACCAGGGCGATCTTCAGCGTTCGCTTGACCCGCGGGTAGTTGCGCGCCCCGTAGTTGAA
>CAYXCX010000059.1:0-9746 GCA_964463405.1 uncultured Clostridia bacterium | reverse complement strand
GGTGGGCAAGGGGACGGGGCTGGGGCTGGCCATCGTCTACGGCATCGTCAAGAAGCACCGCGGGCACATCCGCCTGCAGAGCGCCCCGGGGCGGGGAGCGACCTTCGCCGTTTACCTGCCCCTCAGCGCCGCGACCGCAGGCGTGGCCAAGCGGACGCAGGACAAGCCCATCCCCCGGGGCAGCGAAACGATCCTGCTGGTGGAGGACGACCCAGCCGTGCGCCAGGTGGCCCGCTCCATGCTGGAGGAGTTCGGCTACGCGGTGCTGGAGGCCGACGACGGCGTCTCCGCCCAGTATGTCTTCGGCGAGCACCGCGACGAGATCGACCTGGTGGTGTGCGATCTGCTCATGCCCCGGCTCAACGGCCGCGAGACCCTGGATGCGCTGCGGCGGCAAAAAGCCGGCCTGCGGGCGATCTTCATCAGCGGCTACACCGCCGACGTCATCGCCGAAAAGGGGCTCGCCGGCGCCGACGCCGTCCTGCTGTTGAAGCCCCTGAACCCGGCGACGCTGCTGCGCGAAGTGCGGCGCGCCCTGGACCGCCAGCGCCCTTGACAGGCAGAACCCGTTGACTGTAAAATGGCCGCTGCTCTTGCCGGAGGAGAAAACATGAAAAATCATACAAGCTGGCTGCTGCTTCCGCTTCTGGCCGCGCTGGCCCTGGCCGCCGGCGCCCTGCACGGCGAACGGGGCGCTGCCGACGACACGCACGCGCAGCGGCGCCTCGCCGCCCTGCGCCAGGCCATTGCCGCCGAGGGGCTGTGCTGGGAAGCCGGCGAGACCTCGATGTCGCGCCTGAGCGACGAGGAGCAGCGGCGCCGCCTGGGCACCCGCCTGGATATTCCCGAGCAGGCGGCTGAGCCCGAAGAGGCCGAGGACGCCCTGTGGGTGTCCGCCCTGCCCGCCACCCTGGACTGGCGCGCCCGCAACGGCAACTGGGTCACTTCGGTCAAGGACCAGGGAGCCTGCGGCAGCTGCTGGGCCTTCGCCACGGTCGGCG
The DNA here is from genome assembly GCA_964463405.1 of uncultured Clostridia bacterium. Taxonomy (GTDB): domain Bacteria; phylum Acidobacteriota; class Aminicenantia; order UBA2199; family UBA2199; genus UBA2199. Next base: position 8,745 of record CAYXCX010000059.1, on the reverse strand, counting down.
TGCTCGAGTCGCTGGTCAAGATCGAGCGCAACGTCCAGACCGACATCGACCTGTCCGAGGAGACCCTGGTCCACTGCAGCGGCGCCGGCGACTGCGACGGCGGCTACATGAACTCCGCCGCCGAGTTTCTGCGCAAGACCGGCGCCCCGCGCGAGGAGTGCTATCCCTATTCGGCGACCGACGGCTCCTGCACCCCCTGCCCGGGCTGGATGGGCAAGACGGTGCGCGTCGCCTCCTGGCGGGCCTATTCCAAGGCCAGCAAGACGACGCTGCAGAACGCGCTGCAGGCCGGCCCGCTCGCCGTCTACATGGAGGTCTATTCCGACCTCTACAACTACCGCTCCGGCATCTACGAGCGCACCGCCAGCTCCGTCTACAAGGGCGGCCACGGCGTACTGCTGGTCGGCTACAACGACAGCGAAGGCTACTGGATCTGCAAGAACTCCTGGGGAGCGAGCTGGGGCGAGAACGGCTTCTTCCGCATCCGCATGGGCAACAGTTCCATCGCCAGCCACGCCCTATCCATGAGCGGATCGAGCTTGACCAACCAGCCGCCGGCGCTGCAGGACATCCCCGCCCAGGCGGTGGACGAGGGCAAGCCGCTGGCGTTCACGCTCTCGGCCAGCGACCCCGACTACGACACCCTGCTCTTCGGCGGCGTCAACCTGCCCGCCGGGGCCGCCGTCGATCCCGCGACGGGCGCCTTTTCCTGGACGCCCTCGTTCAGCCAGTCGGGCGTTTACACGCTGCGCTTCACGGTGAGCGATGGCCTCAGCCAGGCGAGCAAGTCGACGACCCTGACGGTCGTCAACGTCAAGTACAAGAAATGGTAGCGCTGCGCGGAGAGGAGAAATGAGCATGAAAATCCGACATCGGCTGGAAATCGCGTTTATGATCCTGCTGCTCGCGGCCGCCCTGGACCTCGCGGCCGCCGGCCCGGCCCGCAAGCCGCAGTTCACCCTGCGCGCCGGCCTGAACCTCTTCCAAGCCTGCGGCAGCGACGGCGACTACGTCGCCGGCGAAAACGACTTCCCGGTCACGCCGGCGCATCAGGCGCCCTCCGTCGGCATCGGCCTGACCTTCGCCAGCGGCGGTTCGCTGGCCTTGGGCATCGACGTCCAGTACGGGCTGGCGGCCACGGTCGACCTGCGCGATCCCTCCGACGGCGAGGCGGTCCAGGCGGACACCCCGGCCGCGCTGCTGGCTGTGCTGCGCCTGAGCAAGTCCATCCCGCTCACCCGGGCGCTGCGGCTGATCGTCTCCGTGGGCGGCGGCGGTGAATTCCGCATGGGCGGCGACCAGGAGTTCGTCTCCAGCCTCGGCAACCGCATCGTCCTGGAGGCCCCGGAGAAGCCCTTCTCGCCTCTGGCCGCCGCGGGCGCGGAGCTGCAGGCCCGGCTTTCCCCGGCGCTGGCCCTGGCCTTGGAAGTCCGCGCCGCCTATCTCTTCCGCGATCCCGCCGTGCTGCTGGTCACTCCGGCGCTGGGGCTGGTCCTGGGGTTCTGAGCCGGGGCGCCACTCAGGAATAGCGGACGCGGTTCTTGCCCTCTTTCTTGCTGCGGTACATCAGCAGGTCGGCTCTCTCCACCAGGCTGGCGCGGCTGTCGCCGGGGCGGGCCAGGGTCGCCCCTCCCGAGAGCGTGACCCCCACCGCCTCGCCGTTCACCCAGACAAGCGAATCGGCGACCAGGCGGCGGAGCTTGTCGGCGATGCGCCGCAGCCCGGGCAGATCGGCGTTGCGCACGATCACGAGAAATTCCTCTCCGCCCCAGCGCACGGCCTGGTCGATCGAGCGGATGTTGTGCTGCAGGGTCCGGGCCACCGTCCTCAGGGCCCTGTCGCCGACCCGGTGCGAGTGGCGGTCGTTCAGCCTCTTGAAGTCGTCGATGTCGAAAAAGATCACCCCCAGCGGCCAGGAAAAGCGCTGGAACTCCTCCAGCCGCGCCTGAAGGAAGGCTTCGCCCTGGCGGCGGTTGGCCAGCCCGGTCAGACGGTCGATGCGGGCCATTTTTTCCAGCCGCCACAGCCGCTCCTCCAAGCCGGGAGCCTCCGATGCGTCGCGGAACAGCTCGGCGGCGGCGCAGACGTTCCCCTGGCCGTCGCGCAGGGGGAAGACGCGCACCGCGACCGGGACGCGGTGGCCGTCGCGGTGGTGCAGAAAAACCCGGGCCCGCCGCGGCCGGCCGTCGCCCAGGGCGAAGGCCAGGGGGCAGCCCCCCAGGCAGAGGCGGCGGCCGCGGGCGTCGACGTGGATCAGGATGTTGGCCGCGCAGTTCTTGCCCAGCACCTCGGCGCGCCTGTAGCCGCTGATGCGCTCGGCGGCCTTGTTCCAGAACAGGATGCGCCGCAGGCGGTCGGTGATGTAGATTCCCTCGCCGACCTCGTCCAGCAGGTCCAGCCACTGCCGCTCGGCCAGGGCCAGCGGCGGCATCCCATGCTGCCGGAGCTTCATGTAATTTCGGCCAGGGTGGCGCTGTTTTCCTCGCTGCGGGTGGCGATGTCGAGGCGCATGGTCCGGTGAATCATGTCGATGTTGACGATAACGATCTTGAGGTTCTCGTTCTTTTCCAGCGTCTTGAGCTTGGTGGTGATCTCCAGCAGCTGGTCGGTGCCGAGCTGCTCGTATTTCAGCTCGGCCCGGATCTTGGCGAAATCGCCGCGGTCGAACTCGTCGATGCGCAGCGCGGCGAAGCCGTAGCGGTCGAACACGTCGTATATCAGCTGCGGGTCGGTTGTGCTTTGCATGGCGCGCTCCCTGATCGTTTCCCTGATGTCCGGGCGGCAGGGTTCCGCTCGCCTAAGTAATAGAACAATTCCCGGCAAAAATCAAGCCCGGCCGCCGGCGCCGCGGTTTGCATTCGCGGCGCCTTTGCGGTACCATCCACCCCGGGCGCGATACCATGGACAAGATCGGCAAGTACACCCTCGCGGGCGAGATCGGCCGGGGCGGCATGGGCGTGGTCTACCGCGGCGTCGACCCGTACATCGGCCGCACCGTGGCCATCAAAACCATCCGCCTCGACACCCTGGGCAAGGAGCGTGGCCGCGAGGAGGCGATGAAGCGCTTTTTGCGCGAGGCGCAGGCGGCGGGCAACCTGTCCCACCCCAACATTGTCACCATCTACGACGTCGGCGAGCACGAGGGGCTGATCTACATCGCCATGGAGCACGTCGAGGGTTCCAGCCTGGAGGCGCTCCTGGAGCAGGGGCGCGCCTTCAGGCTGGAGGAAATCGTCTCCCTGTTCGCCCAGCTGGCTTCGGCCCTGGACTATGCCCACGGCCGCGGCATCGTCCACCGCGACATCAAGCCGGCCAACATCCTGGTCGGCCGCGACCTCAAGGTCTCGATCGTCGACTTCGGCATCGCCCGCACCAGCGCCTCGACCATGACCCAGACCGGCATGCTGATGGGCACGCCGCGCTACATGTCGCCCGAGCAGATCGGCGGCCGCACGGTCGACGGCCGCTCCGACGTCTTCGCGCTGGGGGCGATCCTCTACGAGCTGCTGGCCCGACGCAACCCCTTCGAGGGCGACAGCATCACCACCGTGATCTACAAGATCATGCACGCCGAGCTCGAGCCGCTCAGCGATTTCAACAAGGACCTGCCGCCGGGCCTGGAGGCGGTGGTGCGCAAGGCGCTGGCCCGCGATCCCGAGCAGCGGTACCGCAGCGGCGGCGAGCTGCTGGCCGGCCTGCGCTCGGCCGTGGAGGCCCCGGCCCCGGCGGCGGCCGCCCCCGGGCGGCGTGCCGAACTCGATCGGACCCTGCGCCTGCCGGCCGAGGCGAGCGCAAACGGCCCTTCGTCCCGCCGCGGGAAAAAGCGGCTGGCCCTGGTTCTGGCCTTGCTCGTGGCCGCGCTGGCCGCCGCCTTCGCCGTGATCCGCCTGGCCCGCTCCGGCGGTCTCGATCGCGCCGCCGGCCAGGGCGCCGCCGCCGTGAGCGTCGAGCGGCAGGATGCCGCCGCGGCGGCCGCGCCGGAGGCGGGGGTCGTCCTGCCGGCAAAGGAGGAGGCGGCCGCCGCAGAGCCGCCGCCGGCGGCAGCTTCAACGGCTGCCCCCGCGGTACCGACCCAGGCCGGCTCCACCCCCCCCCGCGTTGCCAGGCAGCGGGAGGCGGTCGCCGCCGCCGACGAACCCCCGGCCGCGCCGCTGCCGGTCCCGGCCCGGGAGGAGCCTGCCGCGCCGCCTGCCGCCCGCAACCGCCAGGGGTACCTGGAGGCGACCCTCTTCAACGGCACGACGGTGGTGCAGATCCCGGGCGGCGAGTTCACCGTTGGCTCGCCCGCCGGCGAGGGCGACGAGGACGAGCACCCGGCCCGCAAGGTGCACGTAAGCGCCTTCTGGCTGGGCAAGACCGAGGTCACCTTCCGGCAGTTCGACGCCTTCTGCGCCGACACCGGCCGGCCGCAGCCCGGCGACCAGGGCTGGGGCCGGGGCACGCGGCCGGTGATCAACGTGAACTGGGAGGATGCCGACGCCTACTGCCGCTGGCTGTCGCAGAAGAGCGGCCGGCGCTTCCGCCTGCCGAGCGAAGCCGAGTGGGAGAAGGCGGCGCACGGCCGCTATCCCTGGGGACGGAAGGCGCCCGCTCCGGCGCTGCTCAACATGAAGGGGATCCAGGACGGCCAGGAATGCACCGCCCCGGTCGGCGCCTTTCCGGCCGGCGCCTCCCCCTATGGCATCCTCGACCTGGCGGGCAACGTCTGGGAGTGGACCGGCGACTGGTACGACGCCGCCTGGTACCGGATCATGCCTGCCCGGGACCCGCGCGGGCCGGCCGCGGGGCAAGCGCGGGCGGTGCGCGGCGGCTCCTGGGCCAACGGCCCCGAGCTGGTCCGCTCGGCCAACCGCAGCAGCGAGCCGCCGGCGAGCCGGATGGGCATCCTCGGCTTCCGCGTGGCCATGGACGACTGATGGCCGCCATCACCTCGCTCAACGCCCTGATCGAGGCCCTGCGCGAAGGGGCGCCGGTCAACAAGGTGCTGCTCAGCCGCTCGGGGCGCGACGCCAAGGTCGCCGCCGTCATCGAGCTTTGCCGGAGCCGCCGCGTGGTCTTCCAGTTCGTCCCCGCCGAGGCCCTGGAGCGCAAGGCCGGTCCGCGCCACCAGGGGGTGTGGGCCGAAGTCTCGCCGGTGGCCTTCCTGCCCCTCGGCGACCTGCTGGCGGAAGCGCGCAACGGCCTGATCGTGGTTCTGGACGGCATCGAGGACACGGGCAACCTGGGGGCCATCGTGCGCACGGCGGCGGCGGTGCAGGCCGACGGCGTGGTGGTTTCGGTGCGCGGCTCGGCGCCGGTGGGCGACACCGCCTGGAAGACCTCGGCCGGCGCCCTGGGCAAGGTGCGCCTGGCCCAGTCGCGCAACCTGGCCCGCGACCTGGAGGCGCTCAAGGCCGGAGGTTTCTGGGTGGTCGCCGCCGACCAGCGGGCCGGCATGGCGTTCCACGAGTTCGATTTCCGCCCCCCGACCGCCGTCATCCTGGGCAACGAAGGCCGGGGCGTCTCGCCGCTGCTGAAAAAAGGGGCCGACCAGCTGCTGGCCATTCCCCACTCGCCGGCCGTCGAATCGCTCAATGTCTCGGCCGCCGCGGCGGTGATCCTGATCGAGGCCTACAGGCAGAAACGGCTAAAAGCGGAAGGTTCAAAGTAAAAAGCGAAACGTGCTGCGGAAAGAGCATGGGCCATGACAAAAAATGAAGCCGCGAACGCGGGCGAACCCGAAATGACCGCCGCCATCCCTTCGCTGCCGCAATCTGCTATAATACGGCCATGAGCAATCGCGGCTTTACCCTGGTCGAGGTCCTGATCGTGGTCACCATGATCGGCATCCTGGTGGCCATCGCGCTCCCCCAATACAAGTACTCGGTGATCCGCGCCCGCGAGGCGGTCCTCAGGGAAAACCTCTTCCAGATGCGCGACGCCATCAACAAGCATTATCACGACAAGAAAAAATATCCCGCGGGACTCGAGGACCTGGTGTCGGCCCGCTATTTGCGCGAGATCCCCTTCGACCCGATCCTCAAGAAGCGGGAGTGGAAAATCGTCCTGGCCGAACCCATGGAGGGCGAGGAGTTCGACCCCGAGCTGGCCCAGGGCATGGTCGACGTCAAGAGCCTTTCCGAGGCCAACTCCCTGGACGGCACTCCCTATGCCGACTGGTAAGCGCCCGCTGAACGGCCCGCGGCGGCCGCGGCCGCGGGGCTACGCCATGATCATGCTGATCATCTCCGTCAGCATCCTGGCGGTTATGCTGCTGCTGGCCGTCCCCCTGTGGCAGACGCAGGCCCAGCGCGAGGCCGAGGCCGAGCTGATCTTCCGCGGCCGCCAGTACGTCAATGCCATCGAGCTTTACGTCCGGGCCCACCACAACCTGTACCCCCAGAGTTTCGAGATCCTGCACCTGGAAAAATTCCTGCGCCAGCTCTATCCCGACCCCATGAGCGCCGACGGCGTCTGGGACATGGTGTTCCTGGACAGCAGCGGCGGCGACGCGAAGTACCTGGTCGTGCCGGCGGCGATGGCCAAGCCCTATTTCAGCCGGGCGGCGCTGGTCGGCGTCTGCTCCACGTCGTCTCGGACCGGCTTCCGCGAGTACCGGGGCATGGAGCGCTACAACGAGTGGGCCTTCTATCTCGGCGGCAAGGAGAGCGAGAAGATGCCCGACCTGATCTACGAGGGCGTCGCGCCGTGAAGAACGTCCTGCTGGTGGCGGCCGAGAATTCGGCCGAAACCTGCGCCGTGCAGGTGGTGCGCGAGTTCGCGGCCCGGGGGGCGGGCTTCCATTTCTGGGGCGTGGGCGGCGAGCGCCTGCGCGCCGCCGGCTGCGAGACCGTGGTGGACAACCGCTCGCTGGCCGTGGTGGGGATCTTCGAGGTGCTCGCCCACCTGGGGCGCATCCACCGGGTCATGAAGCGCCTGCTGCGCCTGGCGCGCGAGCGGCAGGCCGACGCCGCCCTGCTCGTCGACTACCCCGACTTCAACCTGCGCCTGGCCCGGCGGCTACGCCGCGCCGGCATTCCGGTCTATTATTACATCAGCCCCACTGTCTGGGCCTGGCGCTACGGCAGGGTGGAGCAGATCCGCCGTTGGGTAAACCGCCTGTTCGTCATCTTTCCCTTTGAACAGGCCATCTACGAGCGGGAAAAGGTGGCCTTTACCTTCACCGGCCACCCGCTGCTGCAGGAGCTGCGGCCGGGACCGGGGCGGGAGGACTTCCGCCGCCGCCACGGCGTGGGCGAGCGCGACGTGCTGCTGGCGCTGCTGCCCGGAAGCCGCGACTCCGAGGTAAGGAGGCTGCTGCCCCCGCTCCTGGAAGCGGCGGCCCGCTTGCGGCAGGACTATCCCCTGAAAACCTTCCTGCTGCGGGCGCAGAACATCCGCCCCGAGCGGCTGGCCGTTGCCGCCGCCGACCCGACGATCCGCCTGCTGGACCAGGAGCAGGGGCACGACTTGCTCCAGGCCGCCGACGCCGTGGTCACTACCTGCGGCACCTCCAATTTGGAGGCGGCCCTGCTCGGCGCCCCCTTCGTCGCCGTCTACCGCATCCATCCCCTGACCTATTTTTTGGGCCGCCCCTTCATGCGCATCCGCCGCTATTCGATCGTCAACATCCTGGCCGATCCTCCGGGGGAACGCCCGGCCGGCGAGGAGGGAAACCGCGCCATCGCGGTCGAGCTGATCCAGGGCGAGTGCCGGCCCGAGCGGATCAGCCAGGAGGTCCGCAAGCTGCTCGACGAGCCGACGCGGCGCGAGGAGATGCGCGCCGGGTTCCGGCGCATCGCGGCCAGCCTGAGCCGGGACGAGCGCCCGGCGGCGATCGTCTGCCAGCAGATCATAGCCGATCTCGAAAACAGGAAAACGAACTCCCGTGACGCGTAACGCGTGACGCGTGACAAGGAGCAATCCGAATGACAAGACAGGATGAATGAGCCGAGTTCGTTTTATTACAAGCTCAGGGGACTTGCCAGAAGGATGGGTGTTTCAATCTCACAGCGCCCCAAAAAAAATCCCTCGCATGGCTTCCGTTCCAAGCATTATCGCAAACGATGCAAATGAGGGATTGTCCTTGCTCATTGGGGTTCGATCGTTCACTTGTTTTTTCTTCGTTTTGGTTATTGGGCCATTCGGTCATTGGTGCTTATTTGGGATTTGGTGCTTGGATTTTGGCGCTTGAGTCTTACCGGATCATCCAGGGTGATCCGTGATTGAAGCAGCACAGGTCCTTTTATTGCTGTTGCTTGTCACGCGTTACGCGTTACGCGTCACGAGAATTCGCATCCGCTTCAGCTGAAGCTGAGTTTGCGGATCTTCTCCTGCAGGCCGGCCAGGAACTCCCGCACCGGCGGGTTCTGCAGCTCCGGGTGTTCCAGCAGGCGCCTGGCGTCGACCTGGGCCGCCTCGAGCAGGCGGATATCGCGGCGCGGGTCGGCCAGGCGAAAGTCGATCTCCCCGGCCTGCTCCAGGCCGGCGACGACGCCGCCGCCGCGCAGCTCCAGGTCCATCTCGGCGATGGCGAAGCCGTCCTGGCTGGCGGCGATCGCCTGCAGGCGGCGGCGCCCGTTTTCCGTCGGCCGCTGCGCCTCGATCAGGAAGCTGTGGGAGCGCCCCGGTCCGCGGCCGACGCGGCCGCGCAGCTGGTGCAGTTGCGCCAGCCCGTAGCGGTCGGCGTTCTCCACCACCATGAAGGTGGCGTCGGCGACGTCAATGCCCACCTCGACCACGGTGGTGGCCAGCAGCAGGCGCGCC
>CAYXCX010000058.1:0-9811 GCA_964463405.1 uncultured Clostridia bacterium | reverse complement strand
GGGGGCCGACACGCTGGCCGCCGGCGACGCCGCCGCGGCGGGCTTCGTGTTTCCCGTCCACATGTGGGGCGTGCCCGGGCCGGTGGCCGCCTTCGTCGAAAAGTTGGCCCTGCGCCCCGACGCCTACCTCTTCGCCCTGGCCGTCAACGCCGGCCAGGTGTCGCGCACCCTGGTGCAGCTGCAGGAGATGCTCGCCCGCCGCGGCCTGAAGCTCGCGGGCGGCTGGGACATCGTCCTGCCCAGCAACTACATCCCCTGGGGCGGGCCCGGCCCGGTCGAGCGCCGCCAGAGCCGCATCGCGGCCGCCCGCGCCAAGATCGCCGCCGCCGCCGACATCGTCGCCGGCCGCGAGCCCGGGCCGCTGGAACGGGGCCCGCTCTGGCAGCGGCTGGCGTTCACCGCCATCTACAAGCTGAGCTTCAACCAGGTTCCGCGCATGGACAAGGATTTCTGGAGCGACGAGCGCTGCGACGGCTGCGGCGTCTGCGCCCGCGTCTGCCCGGCCGGAAACATCGAGCTGCGCAAGGGGCGGCCGGCATGGATGCACCGCTGCGAGCAGTGCCTGGCCTGCATCCAATGGTGCCCGCGCGAGGCCATCCAGTTCGGCAGGAAGACCCAAAAATTCGAGCGCTACCACCATCCCGAGGTGAGCCTGCGCGACATGCTGGCCGCCGCCGGGGAGCGGTGAGCGGACGTTTGCGGCGGGTTCTGACGGCGGCGCTGCTGGGCGCCGCTTGCGCCGCCGCCGCGGCAGCGCTCGTTCCCGGCGATGCCGGCCCGGCGCCGCTTCTGGCCGAACGCTGGGCCGCCTTTGCCTCGGGGCGGCCCGGGCGGGTGGTTTTCGCCCGCCCGCCGCGGATGTTCCTCCTCGACCTGTCCAGCGGCAGCGAGAAGGAAATTCCCGGGGTGATTGCCGGCGGCGGCCCCGGGCGTCGCCAGCGCGGCGCCACGCCCCGTCCCTCCTGGGCGCCCGACGGAAGCCGCTTCTGCTACCGCCATGACGGGCGCGTCTACGTTTGCGACCTGCAGGGGCGCCGGCGGCCCTTGCTGAACCCGCGCATGGACTGTTCCGACGAGACGCGCTGGTCCTGGGTGCGCCGCGACGGCAAAGACTGGCTGTCCGGTCCCGGCCGCAACGGCGACGTCATCCTGGTCGGCGTGTCCGATCCCCGCAACTGGCTCACGGCGCATGGGGCCGGCGACGTCGACAAATTCTGCGAAGTCACCGGGGACGGCCGTTTCGTCGTCTATGATGACGGTTCTCAGGTCCGCGTCGCTCCGTTCGCAGGCCGCCGGCCGGGCCTTGCCATTTCCCGGGGGCAGAGCTGCCGGCCCAGCGCTTCTCCCGTCGACCGGGTGGCCTGGCTGGCGGCGGCGCATGACCGCTACCGCATTCATGCCGCCGCCGACGGCCGTTTCATCGGCGACCTGCTGGCGCCGCCCGGCGAGGAGATCTATCGCTTGAGCTGGTCCAACCTGCCCGACTTCGCCGTCCACATGTTCGGCAGCAAGGGCAACACCCGCATGCACGTGCGCCAGGTCGGCACGGGCGAAGCCCTGTTCATCGGCTGCGGCTGGGATCCCGACCTGTGGCTGGGGGAACGCCCGGCGCCCTGAGCCCCGATCCGTTTCGCCGTCTGCCCAGGGTCAGGCCTGCCAGGGCCAGCAGGCCGACGCCGTACTCCCACGCCTGGCTGGTGATGTGGATGACAAAGCCAGCCTCCTGGATGTTGGCCGCCGGCACGCGCAGGGCCGAGAACACCAGGGCGAAGGCCAGCTCCCAGGTGCCGAACCCGGCCGGGCCGTGGACGGGAAGCAGCGCCGACGCCTCGGTGGCCGCCAGCCCCACGCAGAACAGGGCGAAGTTCTTCAGGCTGAAGCCGAGATGCAGCACCCCTTCGAACAGGATGTAGTTGTAGAGGTACTTGCAGAGGCGGCTGGCGAAGCTGATGGCCAGAAGCTTCAGCCGCTCGCCGGCCCCTTCGTGGGCAGCCAGGTAGTCGCCGACCTGGCGGACGGGCCCGGCCAGGCGGTCCAGCGGCCGGCGCCGCAGCCAGCCGCTGCGCTCGACAAAAGCCAACAGCGGCCGCGAGCCGAACAGGACCAGGCCCGACAGGGCGAGCAGGCCGGCCATGGCCGCGGCGAAGGGCCAGCGCTCCAGCCCTGCCGAAAAAAAGGGCAGCAGGAGCCCCAGCATCAGCGCCAGGGCGGCCGATTCGTAAAAAACCGAGATGACGAAGCTCGAGGCGCTCTCCTCCAGGGCGATCCCTTTTTTCCGGGTCAGCCAGGAGAAGAAGGCAATCGAGGCCGTGCGCCCAGGCAGCAGGTCGACCGAGAAGTTGCGCACCAGGGTGATCGGGAACAGCTCGGCAAAGCCCAGCCGCCGCGACAGCAGCTCCCGGTACAGCCAGGTGCGCACCGCAGTCCCCAGAAGAATGAGCGCGACGAAGGCGGCTAGGTAGGCCGGCGGGATGCGCAGGAAGTTGGCCAGGATGTCGGCCGGAGTGATGTGGCGAAAGAACAGGACCAGGATGGCGGCCAGCACGGCTGCCGGGGCGACGAGGCGGCGGAGCAGCTTCCCCAGGCGCGGGCGGCTCAAAAACGCCGGCTCCGACCGGCCCCCCGGCTCATGCCTCGAGCTTGCCGCGGACGGCGGCCAGGTCGGGGATTCCCAGCCGCTCCATCTCCGCCTCGATCTCGTTCACGATGCGGACGGCGGCCGCCGGCTCGCGGAAGCTGGCCGTGCCCACTTGCACGGCCGAGGCGCCGACCAGGATGAAGTCCAGGGCGTCGCGGCCGCTGGCGATGCCGCCCATGCCGATCACGGGCACGTAGGCGCGGCGGCACACCTCGCGCACCAGGCGCAGGGCCAGCGGCTTGATGGCCGGGCCGGAGAGGCCGGCGTAGACATTGGCGAACACCGGCCGCCGCGTCGCCAGGTCGACGGCCAGCCCCAGGAAGGTGTTGACCAGCGACAGGGCGTCGGCCCCGGCGTCCTGGGCTGCCTGGGCCACGGCGACCACGTCGGCGGCGTTCGGCGACAGCTTGACGATCAGCGGCTTGCGCACCGCCTCCTTGACCCGCTTGACCAGGCTCGCCGTGTGGCCGGCGTCCTGGGCCGGGCAGGCCCCCCCCTGGCGCACGTTGGGGCAGGAGATGTTCAGCTCCAGCATCGCCACCTCGTCCATGGCCGAAAAAGCGGCGGCCACCTCGGCGAACTCGCCGTCGTCCTCGCCGCAGACGTTGACCACGATCGGCACCTGGGTGCGGGCGCGCAGCCGGCGGATGATTTCCTGCAGCGCGGCGCTGCCCGGCCCGGCCAGGCCGATCGAGTTCAGCAGCCCGGCCGGCGTCTCGTGCAGCCGCGGCGGCGGGTTGCCGGGGCGCGGGGCGCGGAAGATCCCCTTCATGACCACGGCGCCCAGCAGGTCAAGGTCGAAAAAGGGAAGGAACTCCTCGCCGTAGCCGAAGGTCCCCGAGGCGGTGAGCACCGGGTTCTTCAGCTGGCAGAAGCCCAGGTCGGCGGTCAGGTCGGCCATCGGATCTCCTCCAGCGCAAAGACCGGCCCCTCGTCGCAGACGCGGCGGAAGGAGCCGTCGGCGGCGCGGACGGCGCAGCCCTGGCAGGCGCCGAAGCCGCAGCCCATGCGCGCCTCGAGCGAAGCCAGGTTGCGGGTGGGAAAACCCTTGAGCTTGGCGGCCAGGACGGCCAGCATGGCCTCGGGCCCGCACGACATCGTGGCCTGCGGCTTTTCCTGGCGCAGGACCGCCTCCAGGCCGTCGGTCAGCCGCCCCTTCTGCCCCAGCGAGCCGTCCTCGCTGAACACCACCAGCCGCTGCAGGCGCAGCGGGCGGATGCGCTCGAGCAGCGGCAGATCGGCCTTGGTCCGGCCTCCGTACAGCAGCAGCAGCTCCCGGCGCTCGCCGTAGGCCCGGGCGTAATGGAACAGGGGCACGATGCCGCGGCCGCCGGCGATGAGCAGGACGCGCTGGCCCGGCAGCTCCGGAAAAGTGTTGCCCAGCGGCCCCAGGATCTCCAGGCTGTCGCCCGGACGCAGTCCGGCCAGCAGGCGCGTGCCGCTCCCCAGCGCCTGGTAGTAAAGCCAGATGTAGGGCGGCCGGCTGTCCAGGATGCCCAGCGGCCGGCGCAGCAGGGGATCGAGGGACGGCAGGACGCGCACCATGACGAAGTGGCCGGGCTTGGCCGCCTCGGCGATGCGCGGGCAGGCGACCTTGAGCAGGTGGTGGCCGTTGCCCAGGTCGCGGGCTTCCTCGATCAGGCCGCGTTCGTCTTGCATGGCAAGATTATGCCACGCCTGGAACGTGCTGTAAAGAAACAGCCATTGGCACTATGGGCTCGTTCCGCTTCTTCCGAACCCCAACACCGACACGGACGCAAAGAGATCGTTTGCGATCGGGCCGGCTATTGAAATCCGCTCCGTTTTTCTTTACTGTAGGGGCCATGAGGAAATTGAGTTCGCGCCGGCGCGGCCCCTGCCGCGGCGCACATAAGGCATGGCCGAATTCCTGAGCTTTGACCGCATCAGCAAGAGCTTCGGCCCCATCCAGGCCGTTCGCGACGTCTCGCTGGGGATCCGCCGCGGCGAGGTGTTCGCCCTGCTCGGCCCCAGCGGCTGCGGCAAGACGACCATGCTGCGCCTGGCCGCCGGGTTCGAGAGGCCGGACGCCGGCCGCGTCCTGCTGGATGGCCGCGACATCACCGGCCTGCCGCCGAACCGCCGCCGCCTCAACACCATTTTTCAGAGCTATGCCCTCTTTCCCCACCTGAGCGTGCGGGGCAACATCGCCTTCGGGCTGCAGATCGCCAAGCGGCCGAAGGCTGAAATCGAGCGCGAGGTCGACGGCATGCTGCGCCTCATCGGCCTGGAGGACCAGGCCGGCAAGAAGCCCGACCAGCTTTCCGGGGGCCAGCGCCAGCGCGTGGCCATCGCCCGGGCGCTGATCAACAAGCCCGACGTGCTGCTGCTCGACGAGCCGCTGGCCGCCCTCGACTTGAAGCTGCGCCAGCGCATGCTGATCGAGCTCGACCTGATCCACGACCAGGTGGGGATCACGTTCTTGTACGTCACCCACGACCAAGGCGAGGCCATGAGCCTCAGCGACCGCATCGCCGTGATGAACGACGGCCGCATCGAGCAGATCGGCACCCCGGCGGAGATTTACGAGGCGCCGCGCACCAGTTTCGTGGCCGCCTTCATCGGCGACACGAACTTCCTGGAAGGGGTGGTGGCCGGCCATCCCGAAGCCGAGTACAGCCGCCTGCGCCTGGACGGCCTGCCCGACGTGCTGGTCTACAACGACAAGCAGATCGCCGCCGGCCAGCAGGTCTTCCTCAGCGTCCGCCCCGAGAAGATCCAGATCTCGCGCGACGCGCCCGAGGCCAAGCCCAAGCGCAACGCCGTGCCGGCCGTGGTCGAGGACGTCATCTACCTGGGGGCGACGACCAAGTATTGGGTGCGCGCCGGCGGCCACCGCCTGCAGGTGCTGCGCCAGCACGCCCGCTTCTTTCTCGACGAGAAGCCCATCCGCTGGAAGGACGACGTCTGGGTGTTCTGGCATGGCGACGACGGCTTCATGCTCGAGGGGTTCCGCCGCGACGACGAAAAACTGATCGCCGTCCCGCCGCAGAAGGTGGGCGATGCCTGAGCCCCGCCGCGGAGGCTGGGCGCGCCGGGCGGCCGCTGGACTGCGCCGCAGGCGGAGCGAGGCGCTGCTGACCCTGCCTTCGCTCGCCTGGCTCGCCCTCTTCTTTCTCCTGCCCACGCTGCTGGTGTTCGTGCTGGCCTTCCGCCCCGCCGACCCCTTCGGCGGCATCGGCCGCGGCTGGACGCTGGCCAATCTGCGCGCGCTGGCCGACCCCCAGTACCTGGCCATCGCCTGGCGCACCCTGTGGGCCAGCCTGGTCGCGACCGCCCTGTGCCTGCTGCTGGCCGTGCCCACCGGCTACGCCGTGGCCCGGGCCGCGCCGCGGCGCCGCCGCCTGCTGCTGCTGATGGTGATCGTGCCCTTCTGGACGAGCTTTCTCATCCGCGTCTTCGCCTGGAAGTCGATCCTGCACCCCGAGGGGCCGGTCAAGAAGGCGCTCGTTTTCCTCGGCCTGGTCGAGGCCAACGCCTCGCTGCTCTACAACCTGGGGGCGGTGATCCTGGTGACCGTCTACACCTTTCTGCCGTTTGCCATCCTGCCCATCTACGCCGCCGCCGAGAAGTTCGACTACCGGCTGATCGAGGCGGCCCGCGACCTGGGCGCCCGCCCTTTCCAGGCCTTCCGCCGCGTGTTCCTGCCCGGCGTGCGCCAGGGGCTGGTCACGGCCGTGCTGGTCGTCTTCATCCCGGCGCTGGGCTCCTACGTCGTCCCCGACCTGGTGGGCGGGACCGAGAGCGAGATGCTGGGCAACAAGATCGCCCAGCGCGTCTTCGTCGACCGCAACCTGCCGCTGGCCGGCGGCCTCTCCATCGTGCTGATCCTGGCCGTGCTCACGCCGCTCTTGGCCGTCCTGGCGCTGCAGCGCCGGGCGGCGGCCGCCGGCCCGGGGGGCAAGCCGTGAGGCGCAGCCGCTTTCCCTTCGTCGTCACCGGCGTGGTGCTGGTCTTCTTCTACCTGCCGATCCTGATCCTGGTGGCCGAATCCTTCAACGCCTCGCGTTTCGGCGGCGCCTGGCGCGGCTTCTCGCTCGTCTGGTACGCCAGGCTGCTGCGCGAGCCGGCCATCTGGCAGGCGGCGCGCAACACGCTGCTGATCGCCGTGGCGGTGACCCTCGTCTCGCTGGCGCTGGGGACCGCCGCCGCCCTGGCCCTGCATCGCTTCGCCGGCTCGCGGCTGCAGCGCCTGCACTACACCCTGGTCTACACGCCGCTGGTCGTGCCCGAGATCCTTATGGGCATCAGCCTGCTGATGGCCTTCGTCGCCGCCGGCGTGCGCCTGGGCATGGCGACGATCGTCCTGGCCCACGTGACCTTCTGCGTCAGCTACGTCGCCCTTACCGTGCTGGGCCGGCTGCAGGACTTCGACTTCACCATCATCGAGGCGGCCCGCGACCTGGGCGCCTCAAGCGCAACCGCCGCCCGCCGCGTCCTGCTGCCCATGCTGGCGCCCGGGCTGGCCGCCGCCGGCCTGATCGCCTTCACCCTGTCGGTGGACGATTTCGTGATCACGTTTTTCGTGGCCGGGCCGGGGGCGACCACCCTGCCCATCCGCGTCTACAGCATGATCAAGCACGGCGCCACGCCGCTGATCAACGCCCTGTCAACCCTGCTGCTGGCCCTGACGTTCACCACCGTCCTGGTCAGCCAGCGCTTGAGCGTTTCCCCGTCCAGCCAATCCATACCCCCGGAGGAGAGAGCATGAAAGCGAACACCTGGATGCGAATGTTGCGGGCGGCCGCCCTGGTCGCCGCCGGCGCCGCCTGCCTGCACTGCGGCGGCGGCAAGGCCGAGCGGCCCGTCCTGCACCTGTACACCTGGTCGGACTATGTCAAGCCCGAACTGGTGGCGCGCTTCGAGGCCGAGCACGGCTGCCGCGTGGTCATCGACACCTTCGACTCCAACGAGGCCATGTACGCCAAGCTGAAGGCCGGCGCCGCCGGCTACGACTTGATCACGCCCACGAGCTACATGGTCAGCCTGATGCGCAGCCAGGGCATGCTGCAGCCGCTTGACCACGCCCTGCTGCCCAACCGCCGCCATGTCGACCCCGAGTACCTGGCCATCGCCCTCGACCCGCAGATGGCGTATTCCGTCCCCTACATGATGACCAACACCGGCATCGCCTACCGCAAGAGCCAGGTGAAGGATTTCCAGCCGAGCTGGGCGATGTTCGGCCGCCCCGACCTGAAGGGGCGCATGGTCATGCTCAACGACATGCGCGAAACCATCGGCGCCGCCCTGAAATTCCTCGGCTGCAGCCTGAATTCGACCGACCCGGCCGAGCTGGACCGGGCCCGCGGCGTGGTGCTGGGCTGGAAGGCCAACTTGGCCAAGTTCGAGAACGAGCAGTACAAGAACGGCATCGCCTCGGGCGAGTTCCTGCTGGTCCACGGCTACAGCGGCGACATCCTGCAGGTTCAGGCCGAGGACAGCGACATCGGCTTCGCCATGCCGCGCGAGGGGGGCGCCATCTCCTGCGACGACCTGGTCATCGCCCGCTCGGCCCCCGCGGCCAAGCTCGCCCACGCCTTCATCAACTTCCTGCACGAGCCGCAGGTGGCCGCCGACAACACCGCCTTCACCCAGTTCCTGTGCCCGAACCGCGGCGCCTACCCGCTGCTGGACCCGGCCATCCGCGACAATCCCGGCATTTTTTTGCCGGCCGAGGTCAGGGCCAAGTGCGAGGTGCTGGCCGACTTGGGCGAGAAAAACGCCCTGTTCGTGAAAGTCTGGGACGAAATCAAGCGCGGGGGGTGAGGCCGCCCGCCGCCGGGAAGATCAGCCGCCGGCTTTTTCCAGGGTGTCCAGCAGGCTCTGCGCCTCGGCGGCGCCCGGGGTGCCGCCGTATTCGGACAGCACGCGCTGCAGGGCTGCGGCGGCTTCGGCGCCGCGCTTGCCTTTGATCTGCAGCCTGGCCAGCTGCAGCAGGACGATCTCCTTGGCCATTGCCGTCCTCTTGTCGGATAGCAGTCGGTTGAGCACGGCCTCGGCCTCGCTGCCCTTGCCGCTGGCGGCCAGCACCTGGGCGTGCAGGAGGTGCTTTTCGTCGTTGAGCAGCGCCAGGCGGCTCCTGGGCATGGCGGCCAGCGCGGCCTCGGCCTTGGCCAGGTCGCCTTTCTCGAAATGCAGGGCGGCGAGGAAGAGGCGGCCGGCGGCCGAGACGCCGCGGCGGAAGGTCATCCCCTCCAGGGCGGCGATCTTTTGCTCGGCGCTCATGGCGGCGTCGTGGCGGACGCGGAAGGCCTCGGCGTAAAGCGCGTTCTCGCCGCTGGCGCTCAGGTTGCGCAGCAGCAGCGCGCCCAGAAGGAGCAGGACGGCCAGCGCCACGGCGCCGGCGGCCAGCAGCAGCGGCCGGCGGTGGGCCTTGATGAAGGCCAGGGCGTTCTGCATGAAGTGGACGAACGGGTCGTTTTTCAGGCGTTCCTTTTCCTTCTTTTTCATGATGACCTCGGCTTTGCGCCTGAGATGACTCGAACATCCAACCCTGGGATTAGGAATCCCATGCTCTATCCTTTGAGCTACAGGCGCACGACTACTCTCATATCACGGTTTGCCCTGGCTGTCAATTGACCTGGGCCGCCGGCCATGCTACAGTGAAAGGGCCCCGCGCCGCTTGCGGCGGCGGGGAGCGTGGAGGCCATGAAGAGCAAGAATGTCAAGGGGTCGCGGCTGATCGTGGCCGCCTTCGTCCTGTCTTTCATCGTGTTCGTCATCCTGCGCTTCTATTTCGAGGAGAGCCGCAACTTCTCGCCCCCGGCCCTCAAGAGCAACACCGTCATCTTCGCCCTGTGGATCATCATCATCCTCTTCGGGCTGACCTTCCTCTTCATCCTGGCGCGCAACATCCTCAAGATGTACCTGGAGCGCAACCAGGGAGGCGCCGTCCACGGCTTCAAGAACCGGCTGGTCCTCTTCTTCATCGGCTTCTCCATCGTGCCCACGCTGCTGCTCTTCTTCTTCGCCACCGAGGTCATCTCGCAGAGCATCGAGCAGTGGTTCAAGACCCCCATCGAGAACATCATGCAGAGCGTCGAGGAGGGCAAGACCAACTACTACGGGAACATCACCGAGGACCTGCGCCACTACTCGGGGCTGATCGCCGCCATGATCCAGCAGAAGCGCATGTACACCGAGGAGAACAAGGTC
>CAYXCX010000057.1:6178-9859 GCA_964463405.1 uncultured Clostridia bacterium | reverse complement strand
GGGGTCGGCCTTCAGCCAATCGCCGTCAAAGACGAAGCGGATGGGGTCCTTGGCGAAATCGTGGGGCGAATCGGCCGTTTTCTCGCAGACCATGTCCATGTGTCCCTGGATGACGACCGTCTCCGACTTTTCATACCCGGCGCTGGCCGGGACCTTGATCAGCACGTTGCCGACCTTGTCCTTTTTTGACCGGAAGCCGTTCTTTTGCGCCCAGTCGAGCAGGAAGGCGCCGATCTTTTCCTCATGCTTGGAGCAGCGCGGAATGGCGCTGATTTTTTCGAATAGATCCAGGACCTCTCTCGTTTTTTGGTGCTTGATATTCATCAAATCGCTCCTTGCGGGTGACTTTTTTCCTGAAAAAAAACTATAAAGGAACGCGGCGCAAAAGTCAATCCCGCTTCTCGGCCGCGAGCGGCGTTCCCCGGCCTTGTCAACGGGGCGGCGCGGGGGTACAATGGCCGCGCATGGTCCGCGCCCTGGCCGCTCTCCTGCTGCTGCCCCTGCTCGCCTTCCCCCAGGAGACCGTCCCCGCCGGCATCACCTGCTGCGACGAGGCGCTGATCCGCCAGGCCATGACCGAGGAGGCGCTGCGGCGCGTCGCCGGCATGGAAACGGACGGCGCCTGGGGGCGCGGCGATTACCTGACCGTCCAGGCCCGCGAGCGGGTCCGCGGCCTGCTGCCCGCCGGCGGAGGCCAGCCCGCCCTGGAATTCCTGCGCCAGGCCCTGGGCCAGGCCGATCCCGGCGGCGAACTCGGCGAATTCCAGAAGCTGGTCGGCCACTTCGTCCTGGGCATGACCCTGGAGGTCGGCCACACCCTCCAGTTCGAGTACGACCAGGCGGAGGCTGCGCGCGAGCGGGCCGCCCGCCTGCTGGCGGAGCTGGAAACTCCCGGCAGCTGGGACCAACAAAGCCTCGACCGCTCCCTGTTCCGGGCCGGAATGGAAATCAGGGAATTCCGCCGCCTGCGCGCCCTTCCCGGCCGCTGGCGCGAGCCCAAGGCCGGGGCCTCCCCTGGCGACGAATTTTCCGCCTTGCGGCGCAACCTGACCGGCCTGCCGCCGGACCCCGACCAGAAGCCGGTGTTCCAGCTCGCCGCCGCCTACAACGAACGCTTCCCTTTTCTCGATGGTTTCCTGGCCAACTACCGCAAGCTGGCCGGCGACTTCCGGGCTGTTATCCGGGAACTAAATGAGAGATTGGCTCTCCTCGAAAACAACTAAAAAAGCTTCTCAGCCGGGGCATCCGGGGTCAGGTCTCAAAATTGAAAGTTACTCAGTCTATCACCCGCATTTTCCTATCTGATGTTTATTGACTTCCTGATTTCCCGTATATTTAAACAAAAAAATAAATTGCTTTAAAATTCATTCCGCAACATGCGCTCTGTGATATATATCTTTCAGTCCCCACTCATGTCGCTAATTTTCATTTTTGAGACCTGACCCCGGGATCATGACCCCGGGATCACTTCCAGGTTTCCTGGCCTCGACGATGACGGCATAGCCCTCGCTGAAGAAAAGGAGGCGGTCGAGCTGGGAAAAGGCCCAGAAGAACGGGAAAAGAATGGAATAGGCGCGGTAGCTCTTCTTCACCTGCTGCAGTTTCTGCCGGGTGCTGGGGGCGATCCCCGACCCGGGGGCGCGGTCGCGGCTGAGGACCTTCACATAGAGCCAGTTGATGACCAACTCCAGGAACTCGGTGAAGAACTTGGCGTAGGAGGCGCTGCGACCGGGTGCCAAGCCGGCGCCGGCGAGCAGATCCTTCAGCTGCGCGACGGTGAAGCCGGTGCGCACGTGGCCGTACTCCAGGTTGCCCATGCCGAACCAACGCTTCAGGCGCACGACCGGCTTGCCCTCGTCGCCGTTGGGGGTGGAGACGACGGTCCGCCCCCCGGGCCTGAGCACGCGGGCGAACTCGGCGGCCAGGAGCTCGGGCCGCTGCAGGTGCTCGTGGACGTCAATGCTCACCAGCAGGTCGAACCGGCCGCCGGCGAACGGCAGGCGGCAGGATTCCTTGTCCAGGAGAAGAACCGGCTCGCCCAGAAGCTCCTCCATGCCGGAGCGCCCCTGGTCCTCGAACTCGGCCCAGGCCCAGTCGCCGCCTCCCTGGCGCAGGCGGTAATTGAGGGCGCCGTTGTTGTCGCCGCAGGTGAGCAGCAGGCATGAGCGCCCGGCCGCGGCGCCGAGAAAGGGCTTGAGGGCGCGGAGCTTCAGCTTCTTCTTCAGCGAGCGCTCGAACATGCGCAGCTGCCAGGGGGTTTCCATGCGGGCCGACATGGGCCGATTCTAGCGCCGAAAAGGCGCCGTTGTCAAACAGGTTGACCTGCTTTCATTCCCGTCCTACAATGTCCTTGCGGCGCCGGGTGGCGGCGGAACAAGAGGTTTCAGGACCCATGAGCAACAGGTGGAACTATTATCGCAGGCTGGCCGCTCTGTTCGGCAGCTACCGGCGCCGCGAACCGGTCGTCGCGGCGCCGCCGCTGCGCCTGTGGCTAGAGATCAGCTCGCGCTGCAACCTGCGCTGCGCGGTCTGCCCCAACCAGGAATTGCCGGAGGCGCGCAAGGGCGACATGGCCTGGCCGCTGTTTTCCGGACTGGTCGACCAGGCGCGCGCCTTTGCCCTGGAGATCAACCTGCACCACCGCGGCGAGTCGCTCCTGCACCCCGAAGCCGGCCGCTTCATCCGCCACGCCGCCGCCAGCGGCGTCCCCTGCCGTTTGCACACCAACGCCACCCTGCTCCGCGGCCCGGTCGTTGACGACCTGCTGGCCTCGGGCCTCGAGCGGCTGTCGGTCTCGTTCGACGGCTTTCACGCCGCCGCCTACGAGGCGGTCCGCCGCGGCGCCCGCTTTGAACAGGTCCTGGGCAACATCGCCGCCTTCCTGCGCCGGCGCGGTCGCGTCCGGACCGGCCGCAGCCGGCCCAGCCTGGCCGTGGAGGTGATGGACCTGCCCGAAGCGGGAGACCGCCGCCAGCAGAACGAATTCGCCGCCCGCCTGCGCGCCATGGGAGTCGACAAGCTGGTTTTCAAGAAGCCCCACAACTGGGCCGGCCACCTCTCCTCTCCGGACGCCGCCGGGGCCGACATCCCGCCCGGCGCGGCCTGCACCTTCCCCTGGAACGCCCTGGTGGTCCTCCATGACGGAACAGCGCTCCCCTGCAGCCAGGATTTCTTCGCCACCCTGCCCCTGGGCGATGCCCGGGAAAAACCGCTGCTGGAGATCTGGAACGGGCCGCCCCTGCGGGAGCTGCGCCGGGCCCACGCCGCCGGCGAGGCCGGGCGCCTGATTGCCTGCTCCGGTTGCGACCGCATCCGCCGCCCCACCGTCGCCGGCGTGCCCGCCGAGTACCTGCAGAAGCTCCTTTTCCGGCGCATGACCTGAGCGCCGCGCGGCGTTCCCCCCTCGGCGGAAATATGCTATAATCGGGCTGAAAAAACACCCTACAGGAGTCCGCCATGAGACCTCGTTCCCATTGGCTGAAGCGGCCGGAACTCTGGATCATGCTTTTCCTGCTGCTGTTCACCCTGGTCAACCGCTGGCCCTTGCTCTCCAAGCTGGGCACCCACACCTATTACACCGCCTTCGACTACGCCATCTACAACTGGGAGCTGCTCTGGAATTGCCACACCCTGGAGACGCTGAACTTCGCCGGCTACTGGGCCAGCAACGCCATGCACCCC
>CAYXCX010000057.1:0-6168 GCA_964463405.1 uncultured Clostridia bacterium | reverse complement strand
CTACCCCTACGCCTTCGCCTTTTCCGAGAACATGATCGGCCTGACCCCCTTCGTCCTGCCGATCTGGCTGGCCTCGCGCAACCCCATCCTGGCCATCAACCTGCTGCAGCTGCTGCTGATGTGGCTGACGGCGGCGGCCACCTTCTTCGCCATCCGGCGCATGGTCGGCGGCGGCCTGCCGGCGCTGGCCGGCACCATGATCTTCGCCTTCTACCCCTACCTCTCCTGGAGCTTCAGCATCGGCCACCCCCATATCCTGGCCCTGATGTGGATCCCGCTGATCATGTTCGCCAACTGGAGGTTCTGGCAGGAGGGCAAGGTCCGCCACCTGGCGCTGATGTTTTTCCTCTGGGTTTGGACGTTCCTGATCAGCGTCTACCTGGGCATCTTCCTCACCGTCTTCATGGTCCTGTGGAACTTCATCTGGTTCTGGCACGAGCGCGCCCTGTTCGCCCTGAAAAAGATCGCCCGCTGGTGCGCGGCGGTGTTCCTGGCCTGGGCGGTGATGATCCCGGTCTTCCTGGTCTACATGGGCGTGACCCGCGACATGGGCGTGCTGCGCACCCTGGAGCAGCAGGAGCGCTTCACCGGCAACGTCTGGAGCTGGCTCTCCGTCCCCCCCGACAACTGGCTGTGGGCGCAGAAGCTCGGATTTCTCCCCCCGTCGGGCCTGATGTCTTTCGAGGACGCCATGTTCCCCGGCCTCATCGCCCTGCTGATGTTCGCCGCCAGTTTCTTCGCCAAGGGGATGCCGCGCTGGCTGAAGAGCCTGCGCTGGACGGCGCTGATCCTGGCCGTCTTCGCCGTCGGTCCCTACGCCCTGGGCGTCCCCTGGAAGGTGCCCCTGCCCTTCATCCTCCTGTACTATGCGTTCCCGCCCCTCTGGGCCACGCGCAACCCCCACCGCTGGGGGCTGTTCACCGTGCTGGCCATCGCCTTTCTCGCCGCCTGGCTGCTGAGCCGCCTGCCGCGGGGGCGCAAGACCGTCCTGCTCACCCTGCTGCTGATCGGCGCCGTCTGCCTGGAGACCTGGACCTATATCCAGCCCAAGGAGGCGCTCCATCCCGGAGAAACCAAGGCCTATCAGAGCCTCGACGAGAAGGACGGCCAGCGCCACGTCGTCGCCGAGCTGCCCATGGGCAGCCGCTGGGGGCAGTGGGGCTGGGAGACCAAGACCCTGCTCACCTCGACCTACCACTGGCAGACCGTGCTCAACGGCGTCACCGGGCTGTGGCCGGCGGTGCAATTCCAGCTGGGCGCGGAGACGAAAGAATTCCCCTCCTCCCACTCGCTGGCCCTGCTGCAGGCACTCGACGTCGACCGCGTCCTGATCAACGAAACCAAGTTCCGCCGCCGCCAGCCCGAGATGCTGCCGCGCATGGAAGCGCGCCCCGAGCTGCGCTTGCTGCGGCGCATCGACCGCCATTCGATCTGGGAGCTGGCTCCGGGCCCGAAGCGCAGGACGCTGAACCCGGAAACCGACCTGGCGCTCGCGGCTCCGTCCCGCCTCCCGGCCGGACAGGTCACTGTGGCCGTCGAGATCGCCGGCGCCCGCCGGGGCGTGGTGTTCAACCCCAAGGCGCCGGCGCGCTGGAAATTCCCCATGGCCAAGCCCTGGCGCGTCGGTCCCCTTGACCCGGCCACGGGCCGACCTGCCTGGACAACCGACTGGGTGGCCCCGGGCCTGTTCCACGCCCGCAACGCCTTCTTCCCGGTCACCGTCACCATCGGCGCCGAGGACCGCCGCCTGGAGCTGGCGGCCGAGATCATGGACAAGAAGGCGCGGATGAGCCTGGAGATCGAGCCGTTCGCCCCCCAGGCCGCAGCCGGCCTGCCCGCCGGGCTGCTGCTGCCTCCCGGCTTCTCCCCAATTCCCGTTTCCGAGGTGACCGCCGGGCTGGAGCTGGCGGCGGCCGCGCCGCCGCCTCCCGGCCCGGGCGACACGGCCGACTATGTCGTGCGCGTCAGCAATCCCGGCCCCTATTACTGGCGGACCGGCGCGGGCGGCGTGCGTCTGGGCCTGGTCCTGGTCTCCGACGGCGTCGAGTACGTCCACGAGTTCTCCCTGGCCCATGACCTCTACCCCGGCGACGCCGTCAGCCAGACGCTGCACGTCACCCTGCCCTCGCGTTCGCGGGCGAACCGCGCCAGCCTCAACGCCTTCATCGAATCCAGCGCCGGGCGCGCCTGGTTCCCGGCCGCGGCGGCCCTGAGCCTGTTTGAATGAAGACGCACCTGGTCATCCCGCCCAGCGGCTACATCGCCCACCGCTGGAAAGAGCACAACACCATGCCGCCGCTGGGGATCCTCTCCATCGGCGCCGTGCTGGAGCAGAGCGGCCGGCCGGTGCAGGTGACCGCCGCCGAGGTGCTGGGCATGAAGGAGCGCGACATCCTGAGCGAGGTCGGCGCCGTGAACGCCGACCTGGTGGGCATGTCGGTCACCACCGAGAACCGCTTCGAGATCTTCTCCCTGGCCACGGCCGTCAAGCAGGCCCACCCGGAGAAGACCGTCGTCATCGGCGGCCCGCACGCCACCATGGCCGGCCTGGACATGATGGAACACGTGCCGGCCATCGACCTGGCCGTGGTCGGCGAAGGCGAGCGGACGATCCTGGACATCGCCGCCTGGCACGAGGCCGGCGCCGACCCCGCCGTTCTCGACCGCATTCCGGGCATCATTCACCGCGGCCACGGCCGGCCGGCCTTCAGCGGCCGGCGCCCGGCCATCGCCGACATCGATTCCCTGCCCTTCCCGGGCAAGCACCTGATCCCCATGGAGCGCTACGATTTCCGCTGGCCGGTCGAAGGCCGGCCGCTGCGCGCCACCAACATCATCACCTCGCGCGGCTGCCCCTTCAACTGCAACTTCTGCTCCACCCCCCACAACTGGGGGCGGCAGGTTCGCGGCTACTCGCCGCAGCGGGCGGTCGACGAGATCCGCTGGAACCGCGACCGCTTCGGCGCCGAGGTGCTGTGGTTCTTCGACGACACGTTCAACTACAACCTGCGGCGCACCGAGGAGCTGTGCCGGCTGCTCATCCGCGAAAAGCTGGGCATCCGCTTCGTCGCCGAGCTGCGCATCGACGTGCTGACCTACGACCTGCTGGCGCTGATGCGCGAGGCCGGCGTGCAGTACGTCTCTTTCGGCGTCGAGGCCGGCTCGGAGCGGGTGCGACGCGACGTCGTGCACAAGAACATCAGCAACGAGCAGGTGTTCCAGGCCATCGAGTGGACCCGCAAGCTCGGGGTCCAGGCCACGGCCTTCTTCATCTTCTCACACCCGACCGAGACCTGGCAGGAGGCCCGGGAAAGCCTGAAACTGATCGAGCAGGTCCGCGACCGGGTGGACATCACCGTCTCCATCCTGCATGTCTACCCGGGCACGGAGCTGGAAGGCATCGCCCGCGAAAAGAAGCTGCTGCCGGAAGACTTCAGCTGGGCCCAACGCGACCGCCGCGTTCCCACCCTGCCGGCCGCCCAGGGCGAGGTGCCGCTGTTCAAGGACCAGTTCACCTGGGGGCAGATCGCCGAGCTGATCTTCAAGTGGTCGGCCGGAGCGCCGGGCCGCTCGCTGTGGCGCAAGATCCCCGATGTGCTGCGCTCGATCCGCACCCCCGCCGAGCTGTGGAAATACGCGGTCATCGGGCTGGTCTTTCTGCGCATCCGAATTTTCGGCCGCTGAACGGCCGCCTCGGCGGCGCCGCTACTGGATGTAGCCCAGGGTTTTCAGGTGCTCGATGCTCTTGGCGTCGAGCTGGATGCCGACGTAATCGGGATTGTGGCGCTTGGCGGTGCGCTCGAAGTGGAAATAGCTGGCGGCCAGCTTCTTGGCCTCGGCCTGGCGGCTGGCGTACAGGTTTTGCGCCTCGCCCGGGTCCTGCTTGAGGTCAAAAAACAGGCTCAGGGCATGCGGGGTCTGGAACATGTACTTTAGGTCGGAGGCGATGGCCGCCTTCTGCTCGAAGTCGGTGCGGCGCAGCCCCTTGACCTGCAGGTGGGAATAGAGGGTGCGCGGCCGGGCGGGACGGCCGGGATCGGCGAGCCAGGGGCCGAGATCCTCTCCGGAGAGGCCTTCCAGCTTGCGGAATCCCAGCAGGGCGTTCAGCGTGGGCATGATGTCCAGGTTCGAGACCTCGGCCTCCGCCTTGCCGCGAACGATCCGGCCGTCGCCGGGGTGATGGAAGAGCAGCGGCACGCGGATCGCGGTGTTGTAGAGCGAAGAGCCGTGGCCATAAACCCCCTTCTCCATCATCTCCTCGCCGTGGTCGGCGGTGACCACCAGCAGCGTGTCCCGCCCCCAGCCGAAGCGGCGGTACAGCTCCTCGATGCGGCCGTCGACGTGGGCCAGTTCCTTGTCGTACATGCGCTTCATGTCGCGGAGCCAATCGCCGGTCTTCTCTCCCTCGTCCAGGGTCATCTTGTAGGGGCGGTGGGGGTCGTTGTAGTGGATGTACAGGAAATAGGGTCCCGGCGAGAGAATTTCCTTTTCGCGCTCCAGCAGCAGGCGGTTGACGTTCGCCGCCCCGGTGTGGCGATGGGTCAGCAGCCAGTCGAACCCCTGCTCGAATCCCTGGCGCTTGGAGATGTTGGGGTTGTCGCTGATGCCGAACGCGCGGTAGCCGTTGGCCTTGAACAACTCGGGCAGCGTCTGCACGGCCGCTGGGATGCGGTTGATCTTGATGGTGGGATCCTTGCGCAGCGTCTTCTTCTGGGCCAGCAGTCCCATGACCACGCCGTGCTGGAACGGATACAGGCCGGTGAAGATGGATGCGGTAGCCGGGGCCGTCCACGACGAGCCGGAATAGGCGCGGGTGAAGTCGACGCCCCGCTCGGCAACGCCGGCCAGGAAAGGCATGGTGTTCTCGGCATAGCCGTGAAAGGGGACGTGGTCGTTCCGCCAGGTGTCGATGACGATCAGCACGACGTTGGGGCGCGGCGGCTTGGAGCAAGAGGCGGGACCCAGCGCGGCCAGCAGCAGGGTCGCCACTATGAGGATGCGAATTGTGATTTTCATGGTGATACATAGCGATTATAACGGAAAGGCGGGAAGCTGTCAATTTGGCGAAGAGGCCGGTTCAGGGCCGATTCCCAACCTGGCGGGCCGGAGGTTTTCAGCAGAGCCGGGAGCCGGCCTAGATGACGTGAAGCGGGACGACCGCCGGCGGCGATCCTTTTTCGTGAAACCAGGTGACCATCTCCCGCTTCAGGTCGAAAAAAAGGCGATAGCGGCCCGGCTTCAGGCTCAGGGGCAGCTCGGCCCGGAAGCTCAGCTTTCCGCCGACGGCAACCTCGCCGGGAATGGCGATGTCGCCCAGGCCGGGATCCAGCACCCCGTCCGATTCGTCCAGCAGTTTCACGGCCACGGCGATGCGATGGCTCCAGCCGTTTCCGTACCAGGTGAAGTTGCCGCGGTTGGCCAGGGAAATTTCCACCGGCAGGCGGGTTGGGCCCGCCGGCGCCGCCGCCGGGGCCTCGACGCGGAGTTCGGCGGCGTAGGCCAGCGGGGCAAAGCGGCTGCCCTCGCGCCAGGGGCCCAGGCGGACCTGGCCGCCCGGCTTGCGGAAGGCCAGGGCCAGGGAGGTGAAGATGGAGTTGAGGAAGCGCAGGATCACGTGCGGGGTCTTGAAGACTTCCTGGGGCAGCTTGACCCAGTTGTGCCAGTAGTGGTCCTCCAGGCGCAGGTCGAGGCCCTCCTCCACCAGGACGAAGCCGCAGGAACGGAACAGCTCCAGCAGCCGGTCGGCCGCGAACAGCCTGGTGTGCGGCACCCGGCCGGCCAGGCGGTTCAGCCTGATCTCGCTGGTGATCACGCACACGCCCCCGGGCTTGAGCACGCGGTGCATCTCCGCCAGCGAACGGGCGATCTCGGACTCCGCGCCGAAATGCTCGATCGAGGAAGCGGAAAAGACGAAGTCGAAGGAGTCCCCGGGAAACTGCAGGTCCAGCGCGTTCATGCGCTGGAAGGAGAGGTTCTCGCGCGGGTACAGGAAGGGGGCGTACTTGTCCGGGTGTTCGGGGATGTCGGGCTCGTCCTTCCTGTTGCGCTCGGGCATCACGATCGTCGAGATCCCGGCGCGGTGCGCCGCGAGCACCTTCTCCTTGATGCCGCCCACGGGCAGGATGAGGCCACGCAGGGTGATCTCGCCGGTCATCGCGACGTCCGGCC
>CAYXCX010000056.1:2943-9931 GCA_964463405.1 uncultured Clostridia bacterium | reverse complement strand
GAAAAAGGTAAAAGGTAAAAGTAAGAAACAGAGCCCCTTCAAGTGCTCGCTACTATCACTACCACTAATAGTTCGTTGTATTTGTTCATTGCTCGCTACTATCACTACCACTATCACTACCACTAATAGTTTGTTGAGTTTCTTTGCTAACACTAACACTAAGAGTTCTTTTCTTGTTTGAATTAATTTCCCTGGTACGCTAGAATCGCAAAAAATGGGAACGGAAATGAATTCCGCTGTCGAGGTCGCCCCTGTCCGCGGCCGCCGCCTGCGCCGCGAATTCGTCCAGCTCCCCTACCGCTTCTACCGCGGCAATCCCCATTGGGTGCCGCCGCTGATCGCCGACGAGAAAAATTTCATCCGCCCCGGCCGCAATCCCTTTCTCGAAAACAACCCGGTAGAACTGTTCCTGGCCCGCCGCGGCGGCCGCTCCGTCGGCCGCGTCGCCGCCGTGCTCAACCTCGACCACCAGCGGCAGCACCGCGACCGCTGCGGCTTCTTCGGCCTGTTCGAGTGCGCCGACGACCCCCAGGCGGCGGAAGCGCTGATCAAGGCCGCCTCAGGCTGGCTGCGAGACAGGGGCTGCGACACCCTGCGCGGTCCGGCCAGCTTCTCGCTCAACGGCGTCGCCGGCCTGCTGCTGGACGGCTTTGACCGGCCGCCGGCGGTGCTGATGGCCTACAATCCGCCCTATTACCGGGAACTGCTGGAGAAGCTCGGCTTCCGCCAGGCCATGCGCTTTTTCGCCTACGAGGTGTCGCGCGAGACCATCCGCTTCCCGCGCGCTGTCGGGCGGCTGGAGGAGCGGCTGCACGGCCAGGGCATCACCTTCCGACCCTTTGACCTGCGCCATGCCGAGCGCGACATGGGGCACGTGATCGACCTCTTCAACCAAGCCTGGTCCGACAACTGGGGCTTCGTGCCCACGACGCTCGCCGAGGGGCTTGACGACCTGAAGAAGATGCGCCCGGTCATCAAGCCCGACCTCATTCTCTTCGCCGAGAAGGAGGGGCGGCCGGTCGGCTTCTCGCTCTCGCTGCCCGACATCAACCAGGCGCTGCGGCCGCTGCGCGGCCGCCTGTTGCCCATCGGCTGGCTGCGCCTTTTGCGCAACCTGAAAAGAATCGACGCCATCCGCGTCACCCTGATGGGAGTGCTCAAGGAGCACCGCCATCTGGGCATCGACCTCGTCTTTTACAAGCGGACCGCCGAGAACGCCTACCGCCTGGGCATCTACAAGGCCGAGATGTCGTGGATCCTGGAGAACAACGAGCCGATGAACCGCGTTTTACGCCACATCAACGCCCGGATCACCAAGAGATACGCACTATACGAAAAATCCCTGGCTTGAAGAGCAGACCCAGGGGCTTCCGGCCTTTTTTCCGCTAGTTTCCGGCCGGAAGCGAAGTGAGCAGCTGCAAATAGCGTCGCGCCGCGGCTTCCCAGCTGAAACGCCCTTCGCGCTCGCGCCAGGCCTGCAGAAGCTCCGTTTTGCGTTCGGGCCGGCGCAGGAAATCCTCCATGACGGCGGCCAGGGCGCCGGGGTTTGGCCTGGCGGCGAACAGGGCGCAGCCGGAATACAGCTCGCTCAGGGAGGAGCCGCAAAGCAGCAGCGGCACGGTGCCGCACTGCAGGGCCTCCATGGGCGGCAGGCCGAATCCCTCGTAGTCCGAGAGGTAGCAACTGAGGTCGAGGCTGGAATAGAAGAGGGCCGTCTCCGCCTCGGGAAGCCAGGGAAGGCGCACGACCCATTCCCGGTCCAGGCAGGCGCCGAGCGGCGGACGCGAGCGGTCGGGGCCGGCCAGCAGCAGGACCGCGTCGCATTCCCGGCGCAGCCGCTCCACTGCGGCCAGCAGCTCACGGATGTGCCGGCGGCCGAACATGGCGCCGAGAAAGCCGATCGCGGTCCGGCCCGTCAGGCCATGGCGGCGGCGGAATTCAGCAACGGCCTGGTCCGGCGCCCGCCGCAGGCCGGGCTGCAGGCCGTGGCCGATGACGTGGATGCCGCGGCGCTGGACGCCGTACCAGCGCTCCACTTCGCCGGCGCTGAACTGCGAAACTGCAACGACGGCCGAAGCCCGGCGCAGGCTCCAGCGGCAGCGCAGGTCCAGGGCCCAGCGCTCGCGGCGGGAAAAATCGCCGGGCACGCTGCGCCAGGAGACGTCGTGGACCGCCAGCAGCGTCGGGACGCCGGGGCGCAAGGGGGCGACGTTGGCCGGGGCCAGGAGGCGGTCGCAGCCATGAGCGGCGATCAGCCCCGGCAGCACCCGGTTCTGCCAGAGGAAGCTCCCCCCGCGGTGCTCGCGCACGACCGGCGTCAGGTTGGGCCAGTCGGGCGGGTCCTGCAGGGCGGCGGGCAGGAAGAGGAAAAATCGCTGCTCGGGCGCGGCCGCGACCAGCGGCGCCAGCAGGTTGCGCAGGAACCGGCCCACCCCGGTCGGGCGCTCGCGCCACTCGAAGCCGTCGACGGCCACTATCATGAGAGCACCCGGCGGTAAAACGCCATCGTGGCCGCCGCGGTCGCGGACCAGGAGAAACGGGCGGCGTGGCGGCGGGCGGCGGCGGGCGAAAAGCGAAGCTCGCCGCGCCACAGGGCCGCCAGCCCGTCGCGCAACCCTTCCGGCCGGCGCAGGTCGAAATAGGCCGCCTGGTCGCCGCCGACCTCGCGCAGGGCGGGAATGTCGGAGCAGAGAACGGGGACGCCGCTGGCCAGGGCCTCGAGCACCGGAAAGCCGAAGCCCTCGTCGAGCGAGGGCAGGACCAGGGCGGCGGCGGCGCGGTAGAGCGCGGGCAGCAGTTCGGACGGGGTGTAGCCGAGTTCGACCACCTGCTCCCCCAATTCCCGGCGCAGAGGCACATAGTCGTCCAATCCCCAGCCGCGGCCGCCGGCGATGACCAGCGGGATGACGATCCCCTGCCGGCGCAGGTTCAGGAGTTGTTCCAGCAGCAGCGGCAGGTTCTTGCGCGGCTCGACCGTGCCGCAGAACAGGATGAAGCGCGGCGGCAGGCCGGCGGGCGGCGCGGCGCCGGCGGTCTGGGCCAGGAACTCGTCGCCCACGCCGGACAGGATGGCAACGCTCTTGGCGGCGCAGGCGGGAAAGCGCTCGAGCAGCGCGTCGCGGGTGGCCTGCGAAACGCAGAGGATGCCGTCGGCGCGGCGCAAGCTGGCCGCCAGCAGCCGCGGGTAATCGCGGCGCATCTCGCCGCGGGCGAGCCCGGGCCGGGAGAGAAAGAAAAGGTCGTGGACCGTGACCAGGCTGCGGCCGCGGCTGGGCAGGATCAGCGGCGTCGGCGAATGGGCCAGGTCGATTTTCCGCCGCAGCAGCCAGTCTACCGGCGGAAAACGAAAATGATGCCAGAAAAAATTGAGTCCGCGCACGGGAATGCGGCGATCGACGAGGTTTGGCCTCAGCGCCTGCGGCAGCTTGCCGGGATCGAAGCGCTCCTTGCGCGAGGAAGAGAACAGGTGGCAGCAGGGGGCGTCGGGCCGCTCGGCCAGGGCGGCGAGCAGGCGCTGCAGGTAGTGGCCCACGCCGGTGGCCTGCGAGAGGAACGGGCGCACGTCATAGGCCAGGTGCATCGTCGGCCGCCTTCTGCGGCAGCAGCTCCGCGGCCAGCCGGCGGACCTGCTCCTGGAACCTTTCCCTGGCGAAGCGCCGGGCGCCGTTGCGGGCGGCCGCGGACATGGACGGGCGCAGCTCCGTGTCGGCCAGCAGCCGGGCGCTGCGCTCCAGCAGCATGCCGACGCTGGAGAACAGGTGGCCGTCGCGCCCCTCGGCGACGATCTCGCGCATGCCGCCGCCGTCGAAGACAACCGGCACGCAACCGTGCTGCATGGCTTCGGCCACGGTCATGCCGAAGTGCTCCACCAGGGCCGGATCGCTCTGGCCGAGGCCGCAGAAATGCCAGAACAGCGAGGCCCGGCGGTAGAGGGCCGTCAGTTCGTCATGGGAAACGTTGAGTTGCAGCTCGACCGGCAGCTCGGGGTGGGCGCGCAAATAATCCTGAACCCGGCGCAGGTAGGGGTTCTCGCCGTGGCTGCCCCCGGCCAGCACCAGGCGCCAGCCTTGCGCCAGCCTGGGCCAGCGCCGCCGCAGCAGCTGGAACGCCTGGGCCATCTCGAGCTGCTGCTTGTTGCCCCCGGGGTCGAAGCGGGCCACCGACAGGATGACCTCTTCGCGGCGACCCGGTCCGGGAGCGGCCGCGTCCACCGGGGGATAAATGTGGGCGTGAGCCGTCAGGCCCCAGCGCTTCTCGATCCATTCGCGGGTATAGCGGCTGTTGCAGACGATGCGGCTGTAGCGGTCGACGTAAAAATAGCTGCGCGGCCGCCGCTCGGGAAAATGGGTGATGATCGCCGAGCGCGGCGAGAGGGGGCAGACCATCTCCAGCATGCTGTTGTTGATGAACAGGTCGTAGTCCAGGCTGGCGCGGCTGACGGCGTGGAAGGGATTTTCCATGGCCCGCGTGGTGATCAGGGCCGGATCGATATAGGCGTCGCCGCGCTCCTCGAAGAAGGGCAAGGGGATCACCCGGGTGGCGCAGGAGCTCAGGTCCAGGCGATACCATTCGCCGAGCGCCGCGGCGCTGAAGGGGCGGTTGCCGATAAGGATGACCTCGCCCAGTTCGCAAAGGGCCTCGGCCAGGGCGGCCCCGTATTTTTGGGCGCCGCCGATGAAATGCCAGGTGTGGTCGTATACGGCGATGCGCGGGCGGCGCAGGCCCAGCTGCAGCTGGCAGAAATCGATGGCCTGGCAGGCCGCCGCCGGGCCGTGGCGGCGGGCGATGTCCGCCAGCAAGCGGCGCGCGGCCTCGCGGCCGTCCCGCGGCTCCGCGAGCAGGGCGGCCAGGTCCCGGCCATGGCCTTGCCGCTCCTGGCCGTTGGCGGGCGTTCCGGCTGCGGGGCGTTCACTCATGGCCGTCCGGATCCTGTGGAGTGCGGGAAGCCTCCAGGAAGTCTAGGCGGCCGCGCAGCTCGCGGGCCTCGGCCTCCAGGGCGGCCAGCTGGCCGCGCAGGCGCTTGAGGGCCAGGAACTGGATGAAATGCATGTGCTTGGCGTAGCGGTTGAACCGGTCTTGTTTCTCGAGGCTGCGGCGGACCAGCGGCATGGCCAGGCGCAGGATCAGCCTTTTGATCCTGCCGCGGATGCGGCCGCCGAGGCCCGGCGCCGAGGGCCAGGCGCAGTCGGGCGCAATGTCGAGCCCGGATTCCAACTCGGGCATGCGGCTCCAGAGCTCATTTTCCAGGTCGGCGGCGCCGAAGCTCCAATAGTCGACGGCCAGGTCGCGGTCGACCTGCTCGCCGGCGACGGCGCTGACGGAAGCGCTGCGCGCCGCCGCCCGGCCGTATTCGCGGCGCAGTTCTTCCAGCAGGGGGGCGGCCTCTTCTTTGGTCATGGTCACTCCTTGGGCCGGGCGGGCAGGCGGCCGAGAAATTCGCCATAGAGGCGGGCGCAGCGGCCAACGGCGCATTCAGTGGCGGCGTAGGCGGCGGCTTCGCGCCCCAGGGCCAGGCGGAAAGCGGCATCTCCGGCCAGGGCGGCCAGGGCGGCCTGGAGCGTCTCCAGCTCGTCGATGCCATGCGGGATCTTGACGGCGCAGTGGTCGGGGATCTCGGCGTAGGCGCCGGCGTCGCTGACCAGCGCCGGCCGGCCGTAGCTGAGCATGCGCATCAGGGAGCCCGAGCTCTCGCCCATGGTCGGGTTGCGCAGGTTGACGCCGACGTCGGCGGCGGCGATCCACTCCTCAAGCTCGGCGAGCGGGGCGAAGTTGCGGCGCAGCACGCCCTTGCCGGCGCCGGCCAGCAGCGGCGCCAGGATGTTGTCCCGGTCCCGGCCGACGATCAGGTAGCGCAGGTCGCTGCGGCCCAGGGCGCGCAGCGCCTCCAGCACCAGGCCGTAGCGCTTGTTGCGCGTGACGTAGCCGGTCGAGACGAGCAGCAGCTCGTTTTCGCCGACGCCCAGCGCCCGCCGCACCGCTTGGCGGTCGCAGGCGCGCACGGCGTGGCCGTGGTGCGGGATGACCGCCGCCGGCTTTTCCGCCGGCAGCCCCAGCCGCTCCAGCACGAACCGCGAATGGACGATCAGGGCCGTGGCGCGCCGGCACACCTCCTCGTTCATCGGCAGCTCGAGCGCCAGGCCGCCCTCCCAGAGGGGAAACGGGTGACGCCCGCCGCAGCGCTCGGCGATCCAATCCGCCCGTTCCGGGTAGAAGCGCTGCAGGAAGCCGACGAAATCGGCGAAACGCCGGCCGGCGTTCTCGCGGGCGGCGTAGAAGCCCATCAGCACCAGGTCGTGCAGCACCACCACGCCGGGATGGCGCAGCAGCGCCTGGTGGACGAAGCGGTGCGCCGCGAAGTCGTTCCCCATATGGTAGACGATCTGGTCGTAGGCCGCGGCGGGAAACGTATCCGCAGCGTAGGGGCGCACGCGGAAGTTCCGGCCGATGGCGGCCACGGAGGCTTCCCAGGCCGGATCGACGTACAGGTCGATCTCGGCGTGGCGCGCCAGCTCGGGCAGCAGCTCCTCGCAATAGTCGGCGATGCCGCTGGGCTGGGGATTGAGCGGGCTGAACCAGGCGATCCTCACGGCCGTGCCCCCAGCAGGCGGTCGATGACACGCTCCCAGGAGATGTCGCGGACGGCCTCGCGGCCGCTGCGGCCCAGCCGCCCGGCCAGTTCGTGGTCCCCCGCCAGCCGCTCGAGGCAGCGGGCGGCCGCGGCGTGGTCGCCGGGGGCCAGCACGAAGCCGTTCTCCCCGTCGCGGACGAATTCCAGCGGTCCTCCCGAATCTGCGCAGGTCAGCACGGCCTTGCCGGCGCCGAAGGCCTCCAGGGTGACGTAGCCGTAATCCTCGTCGACCGGCGCGAACCAAACCGCCAGGCAGTCGGCGTAGAGATCGATCAGCTGTTCATCGCTCACGAAACCGGCGAATTCGACGCGATCGCAAAGGCCCAGGTCGGAGGCCAGGCGTCTGAGGCTCTCTTCCTG
>CAYXCX010000056.1:0-2933 GCA_964463405.1 uncultured Clostridia bacterium | reverse complement strand
CCTGCGGGCCGGCGCCGGCGATGACGGCGCGCACTCCCCCGCCGGCCAGGGCCAGGGCGCGCAGCAGCAGGTCGACCCGCTTCAGGGGATCGAGCCGGCCGACCGACAGGATGAAGTCGCCGAACTTCCGGCAGTGCAGCCGCGGAGCCAGGCGCGGCGGGTGGTATAGGGCTTCGGCGCCGACGCCGTTGTAGCGCTGCAGGCGGTCGCGGGTGTTGGCCGAATTGGTGAAACGGACCGGAATGGCGGCGAGAGCGGCGCTGTCGCGGCGGACGAAGCGGCGGCGGAAGAGGCGGTCGCGCCAGCGCCGCGGCGAGAACTCGGAATGGGGGCCACCGTAGAGGTCGTACAGCTGGCGGTATTGGTGGATCAGCCACAGGACGTGGCGCGGATGGCGGGCGAAATAGGAGGGGAACTTGGTGGAGATGACCAGGTCGATGCGCCGGCCGTCCGCCTCGCTCAGGTCGGCCAGCTCCCACATGGCGACGCTGCGCAGCAGCTGGCGCCGGGGGTACCAGCGGTAGGGCATGGTGACCAGCTCCACCCGGTGGCCGCGCCGGCGCAGCTCCTGGCAGAGGCACTGCACATGCTCCTCGGCGCCGCCGCTGACGAACGGCACCTGCGGGGCGCAGACGGCTATGCAGAGCGGGTTGGGAGCAACCGCATCAACGGGGCTGGTCATGGTCCTGCCGGTCCAGGGTCGAGCGGATGGCCTCCAGCTCCTTGAGCAGGCGCAGGTTGATCTCGCGCTGGCGGGCCAGGACCGGCTCCAGCCCCCGCTCGACCTCGAAGAGCAGCCTGCGCCGCAGGCCGTTGGCCAGCCGGCCGAGCAGCGACCGGCGGTGCGAGGGCTGGACATGGAGATGCTCCTCGACGATCAGCCGGCGGATGATCTCCGGATTGGCGGCGTTGACCTCATCGCGGATGGCGGCGATGCGCTCCAGGATCTCGGTGCGTTCCATCCATCGATTGTACGGAAGCCCGGCGGGTTTGTCAATTTCGCCGATTCCGGCCGCCGGCAGGGCCGGAATCGGGAATTTTCAGCCAACGGGCGGCTGGGAGCGGCGCAACGGCGCCGGTTGACAACCCGGGGCGAGTGCGCTATTTTGGGCCATGCGCATTCTGATCGCCACATCCGCGCTGCCATTTGCCGGCGGCGGCAACCGCGTGATCGCCGAGGAGCTGCTGCGCACGGCCCGCCAGGCCGGCCACCAGGCCGAGATCCTGGTCACCCCCCAGAATCCCTATGGCCGCCAGGGGGCGGCTTACCTGGCCAACCTCCTGGCCGACGTCAGCCAGGGCGACGACGGCCTGCCCGTTGACCGCCTGATCTCGCTGCGCTACCCGGCGTTCTGCCTGCGCCATCCCCGCCATGTCTGCTGGCTTAACCACCGCATGCGCGAGTTCGACGACCTCTGGCCGGCTCACCGGGCGGAACTTTCGCCCTGGGGCCGGGCCAAGGGCGTCGTGCGCCGGGCCTTGCTTTCGGGCTTCGACCGCCGCGCCTTCCGGCGCCTGCGCCGCCTGTTCGTCCAATCCGAAACGCTGCGGCGGCGGGTGCTGGCCTGGGACCGCTCCTTCGACCCGCAGGTGCTCCACCCCCCTGCCCCGCTCCGCCCCTACCGCTGCGACGGCTACGGCGATTTCATCCTGGTCCTGTCGCGCCTGGAAGCCCACAAGCGCATCGACCTGGCCTTGCGCACGCTGGCCTGCCTGCCGCAGAGCGTGCGCATGAAGATCGCCGGCGACGGGACGGCCGCGAACGGCCTGCGCGCCCTGGCCAGGGAACTGGGCCTGGAGAAACGGGTCGAATTTCTGGGTCCGGTCAGCGAAGAGGAGA
Organism: uncultured Clostridia bacterium; assembly: GCA_964463405.1. Lineage (GTDB taxonomy): Bacteria > Acidobacteriota > Aminicenantia > UBA2199 > UBA2199 > UBA2199. The sequence continues at coordinate 1,093 of CAYXCX010000056.1, read as the reverse complement.
AGCTCGGCCTCTACGCACGCTGCGGGCTGGTGCTGTTTACTCCGCTGAACGAGGATTTCGGCTTCGTCACTCCCGAGGCCTTCGCCTCAGCCAAGGCCGTGGTCACCTGCCAGGATTCCGGGGGGCCGGTCGAGCTCGTCCGCGACGGCGTGAGCGGCGTCGTGGCCGCGGCCGATCCCCAAAGCCTGGCGGAGCGGATCCTCCCGCTCTGGGAAGACCGGGCGCTCCTCGAGCGCCTGGGCCAGGCCGCTTTTGACCAAAGCCGCGGCGGCAGCTGGGAAAAGACCCTGGAGCGCCTGCTCGAGCACTGAAATGCCGGCGCCCGGTCTCGGGCAGCCGCGATCCTGCCGAATAACGTCAGGCCTGGAAGGTGAAGCGCTCCGCTTCGGGGCGGGCCAGCCACTGCTCCAGGGTCTGGGCCTGGCGGTCCTTCTCCGAAAGGATGGGGTTGTGGACCGGCCATTGGATGGCCAGGGCCGGATCGTTCCAGGCGATCCCCGACTCGGCCCGCTGGTTGTAGGTGGCGGTGCACTTGTATTGGACCTCGGCCGCGTCGGACAGGACGCAGAAGCCGCAGGCGAACCCGGCCGGGGCGAAGACCTGGCGCCTGTTGGCCGCCGAGATCTCGTCGCCGAACCAGCGGCCGAGGCTGGGCGAGCCCTTGCGGATGTCGACGGCGACCACGAAGGCGCTGCCCAGGGTGACGCGCATCAGCTTGCCCATGGGCGGCGACCACTGGAAATGGAGGCCGCGCAAGACCCCTTTCAGCGAGCGCGAGTGGTTGTCCTGCAGGAAATCGCCGGGCAGGCCCAGTTCAGCGAATTGGTCGGCGCGAAAGGATTCCATGAAGAAGCCGCGCGCGTCCTCGAACACCTCCGGCTGGAGGACGACGCCGCCGTTCAAAAAACGCGAGACGATCTTGATCTGCATGCCTGGCTCCTTGGCCCTTGCATAAGGGGCCAGTGTAGACCAAAGCACTTTGAATAGCAAGAAGAAACGAGCTCTTAGTGTTAGTGTTAGTGTTAGCAGGAAACTCAACGAACTATTAGTGGTAGTGATAGTGGTAGTGGTAGTAGCGAGCACTTGAAGGGGC
>CAYXCX010000055.1:5146-9952 GCA_964463405.1 uncultured Clostridia bacterium | reverse complement strand
GGCCTGGTAGGCCTCGGGAGCGGCGAGCATGACCGGCTGGCTTCCGGCGGCGGCGATGGCCTTCAGATTCTTGCTGCCCATGACGGCGCCCATGCCGCCGCGGCCGGCGGCGCGGTCGCGGTCGTTCAGGATGGCGGCGAACAGCACGCGGTTCTCCCCGGCCGGACCGATGCAGGCCACCGAGGCCTTGGCCGCGGTCTGCTCCTGCACCGCCTTCTGGGTCTGCTGCGTGTTCAGCCCCCACAGGGCGGAGGCGTCGCGCACCTCGACGATGCCGTCGTGGACGTAGAGGTAGACGGGGCGCTCGGCGCGGCCGGTGATGATCAGGCCGTCCAGGCCGGCGCCCTTGAGCGCGGCGCCGAAGCTTCCGCCCGAGCTGGAATCGCAGATGGTGCCGGTCAGCGGCGAGCGCGAGACGACCTGGTAGCGCCCCGAGGTCATCAGCGTTCCGGTGAGCGGGCCGGTCATGAAGAGGAGGGGATTTTCGGCCGCGAACGGATCGAGGGGGTCCGGACAGAGGTCGGTGTACAGCTTGACCCCCAGCCCGCGGCCGCCTAGGAAGCGGCGCTGCGTTTCCGGGCTGACGGGGAAGGCTTCCTGCCGGTTGCAGCCCAGGTCGATCTTGATTGTCTTCCCCATCCAGCCGTTCATCTTGTCCTCGCTATTCGTAGAATTTGTTGTATCTTTCCAAATGCGGGCAGGCCTGGCACTTTTTCTTGTAATAGGCATAGACGGCCTTGGGCTGCTTGTCGAGGCTGGCGAAGCGCGAGGGGCAGAAATGACACGGGATCTCCTCTTCGAGCCAGGCCGCGGGGGCGAAACGGTACAGCGACAGCCCCTCGATGATGGCCACCGAGGCGCTCACGCCCAGGCGCGAGGCGCCGGCCTGGATCAGCCGCCAGGCATCCTTGAAGTTGCGGATGCCGCCCGAGGCCTTGACGCCGATTTCGGGGCCCACGGTCCGGCGCATCAGGCGCACGTGGTCGGGGAAGGCGCCGAAGGCGCCGAAGCCGGTGGAGGTCTTGACGAACCTTGCCCCGGCCTCGACCGACAGGCGGCAGCCGGCGACGATTTCCTCGTCGGTCAGGAAGCAGGTCTCGAGAATCACCTTGACCAGCGCCGGGCCGCTGGCGGCGACCACGGCGCGGATGTCGTCGCGCACGAAGTCGAGCCTCTTGTCGCGCAGGGCGCCGACGTTGACCACCATGTCGATCTCGGCCGCGCCGTTCTTCACCGCCTCCGCGGCTTCGCAGGCCTTGGCCGGCGACGTGCCGGCCCCCAGTGGGAAGCCGACCACCGTGCAGACCAGCACGCCGCTGCCCTGGAGCTTCTCGGCGGCAAAGCGCGTGTAGCCGCCGTTGACGCAGACCGTGTAAAAACCGAAGCTGCGCGCCTCGCTGCAAAGATTGGCGATTTTTTTCTCGCCCGAGTGGGCGCTCAGCTCGGTATGGTCAATCATCTTGGCCAGGGCTTCTTTGTCGAGGCCGATCATTTTTTTTCCGGGCGCAGGTGAAAGGCGCAGGGCAGCAGCTCGCCGACGGTGGCCGTGCGGCAGGAGCCTTTTTCGCCGCACATGTGCACCTTGGCTTCGGGGGCGGCGAACTCGGCCAGCACCTGGCGGCAGGCGCCGCAGGGGGGGAGCGGCCCCGCGTTCTGGCCGATGACCAGCACCTCGCGGACGCGGCGCTCGCCGGCGGCGACCATGGCGAAGACGGCGTTGCGCTCGGCGCAGCAGGTCAGCCCGAAGGAGGCGTTCTCCACGTTGCAGCCGCTGTAGATGCGGCCGTCGCCGCCGAGCACGGCGGCGCCCACGCGGAAGTCCGAGTAGGGGGCGTAGGCCTTGCCGCGCGCCTTTCTTGCCGCCGCCAGAAGTTCCTTCTTGCGATCCCGCGCCTGCGGGGATTCTCGTCTTATGCGCTTCACGGGCGGATTGTAGTTCAGGGCCAGGGATAAATCAATAGGAAGGACGATCTGCCGTGACGCGTCACGCGTCACGAAAGTTCGTTCTCTTGCTGGCGCCTCTGTGCTACAATCTGCTCTCGCTCCCGGAGCGGAGGTGGTCCATGAAAGGCTTCGTTCTGGCCCTGATCCTGCTGGCCGGCCTGGCGCCGGCCCTCCGCGGTAAAGGTCCCGCCGCCGCCAGCCTGGAGGAAATTCTGTCCCGCTACTACCAGGCCCGCGGCGGGCTGGATAAGCTGCGGGCGCTGAAGGGCTGCAGGATGAGCGGGACGATCACCCTGGCTGAAGAAGGCCTGACGCTGCCGCTGGTCGTGTGGCGCAAGCGTCCCGACCGCCTGCGGGTGGAGACGACCCTTGCCGGGCAGACCTCGATCCAGGCTTTTGACGGCCGCCAGGCATGGTGGCTCGTGCCGGCCCTCGCGGCCGAGGCGCGCGCCATGCCGCCCGAGCGCGAGCGCTTTTTCCGCCGCCAGTCGCGGTTTGCCGATCCGCTCGTCTCCTGGAAGGAGGCGGGAAGCCGGCTGGAGCTCCTGGACGGGGAGGCGGACGGGGGCGGATCGGCGCTGAAGCTGACAGCGGCCAACGGGCGCGAGGTCCTGTTCGCCATCGACGCCGCCAGCGGGCTGCTGCGGGCCAGCGCCTTGCCCGGCAACGCCGGCGCCGAGGGCGCGGCCGAAGTGCTGTACGGCGACTGGCGCCCGGTCGACGGGCTGCAGATGCCGTTCGCCATCGAGAATCGCGCCGGCGGCAGGACGCGGGTGCGCATCGTCCTCGATGCCGTCCAGATCGATCCGCCGCTGCCCGAGTCGCTGTTCGCCATGCCCGCCGGGGCGGAGGCGCCGGCGGATGCCAAACCGGGCAAGCCCGGGAAAAAAGCCAAACCAAAAAAAAATAGCGGGGCGCCCCGAGGCGCGTCCGGGAGGTCGTCTTGACAAGAACCGCTTTGCTTTGCCTGCTGCTCGTTCTGTTCGTCGCGCCCGTCGCCGCGCAGGAGGACCTGCCGCGGCAGCTGGCGGCCGCCGGCACGGCCAGGGAGTATCCCGGCGCCAGCCAGCTGGTGGTCTTTGACCGCACCGAGGTGCGGGTGGAGGATTCCGGGCTCAGCCATGTCGACAGGGAAGTCCTGTACAAGGTCCTGGACAGCGAGGGGGCCAAGGAGCTGCAGGCCCTGACCTTCGGCTACGATCCGCTGTCGGCCTTCGTCGAGGTGAAGGCCATGAAGGTGCTGCGCGCCGGCGGCGCCGCCGAGGACGTTCCCCTGTCCGCGGTCCGCGACTATCCGGCCCCCGCCCGGGCCATCTATTGGGGCGCCCGCGAGATCATCGCCCCGGCCGGCCGCCTGGAGCCGGGCGACGGCGTGTGGGTCAAGACCTACCAGAAGGGGTTCACCTACGCCCTGCTGCGCGGCGACGCCGAGGCGGCGGAGGACGAGCGCTACGTCCCGCCCATGAAGGGCCATTTCTACGATATCGTGCCGTTCTATTCCAGCGTGCCCATGCTGGTGAAAAGTTACCAGGTCCGCCTGCCGGCGGCGAAAAAGCTGCAGTTCGAGATGTACAACGGCCAGGCGCGCCATTACGTCCACCTGCGGGGCGAGCAGACCGAGTATTTCTGGGAGGTGAAGGACATCCAGCCCTTCCGGCGCGAGGCCGACATGGTCGATCCCTCCGACGTCGCCCCCAAGCTGCTCCTCTCCACCGCGCCCGACTGGCAGGCCAAGGCGCTGTGGTTCCACAAGGTGAACGAGGACTACGGCTCCTTCGCGTTCGACGACGAGATCCAGGCCAAGACCGACGAGATCGTCCGCGGCGCCAGAAACGACTGGGAGAAGATATCGCGCCTCACCCACTGGGTGGCCGAAGAGATCCGCTATTCGGGCATCTCCATGGGCCCGGGCGAGGGCTACACCCTGCACAAGGGCACGATGAACTTCCGCGACCGCTGCGGCGTGTGCAAGGACAAGGCGGGCATGCTGGTCACCATGCTGCGCGCCGCCGGCTTTGAGTCCTACCCGGCCATGACCATGGCCGGCTCGCGCATCGACCGCATCCCGGCCGACCAGTTCAACCACAGCGTCACCGTGGTCAAGGTAGACGGCGGCTGGCACCTGCTCGATCCCACCTGGGTTCCCGGCGTGCGCGAATTGTGGTCGTCGGCCGAGCAGCAGCAGGAGTACCTGATGGGCATCCCCGAGGGCTCCGACCTGATGACCACGCCCGTCTCGCCGCCCGAGAACCACTACCTGCGCTACCGACTCGACTCGGCCGTCGACAACGGCGGCCGCCTGAAGGGGCGCGTGCGCATCGAGGCCGAGGGGCAGTCCGACTCCAACCTGCGGCGCCTGTTCACCCGCTTTCCGCTCCACCGCTGGAGCGAGGCGCTGCAGGGGGAGTTCTTCCAGCTGCACCCGCAGGCGCGGGTCACCGGCCTCGTCTTCCCCGACCCCAACGACATTTCCAAGCCCATGGCCATCGAGTTCCATCTCGAGATCCCCGGGTACCTGAAGAGAGGGGAACGGACAGCGCTGGTCCGCCCGCTCTCCGCCTCCCTGCCCTTCCAGGCGGTGCTGGGCTTCATCCGCCTCAACACGGCCCTGGAAAAGCGGCAGTACCCCTTCCGCCTGCGCAGCTCGCAGCGGGTGGAGCTGCACGAGACCATGAAGCTGCCCGCTGCCTGGCGCGTCCAGGCGCCGCCGTCCCTGCAGCCGGTGAGCGGCAGCGGCGCCGAGTTCAGCGGCGCGTTCAAGACCGCCGGCGGCCTGGAGATCCGGGCCCGGCTGGATCTGAAAAAACGGATGTTCGCGCCCGACGACTGGGAGAGCGTGCGCAGCGGCGTTCTTGAATTCAA
>CAYXCX010000055.1:0-5136 GCA_964463405.1 uncultured Clostridia bacterium | reverse complement strand
ATCATTCTTACGGTGGAGGCGCAGCGTCTGCACAGGGATATGGTGCCGCGTCCCTTTCTTTCCTCCTGCATTGAAAACTGTATGCTCTCGGGCAGGGATCTTTCGCGCGGAGGTGCAAAGTGAAGCGGCTGATCCTGTTTTGCCTGGTCGTCCTGGCCGCGGGCCTGCTTTTCTCCCTGCCCGCCGGCTCGCAGCCGGCGCACGACGCCCGCTATCTCAAGGTGGCGATCGTGTATGAGCTTCACGACGACGGTTCCTGGGACATGACCTGCGAGCAGCGGGCGCGCCTGGATACGTATTTCGCCGTCAACCGCGCCCTGGGCGAGACCTTCATCGTGTACAACCCTGAGTTCCAGAAGCTGGAGGTGCTGAAGTCGGAAACCACCATGGCCGGCGGCCGCAAGGTCCCTGCGCCGGAGAACGCCTTCAACGAGGTACTGCCGCTTGCCGCCCACGGCTGCGCCGATTTTTCCCATCTGCGCGAGATGGTGGTCACCCACACCGGGCTCGAGCGCGGGGCGCTGGTGGACCTGCGCTACCGCATCCGGACCCGGGCCGGCTTGCTTCCCGCTTTCGCGGGGCGCGAGGTCCTGGCCCGGCCGTTCCCGATCGATGAATACACCCTGGAAATCAGGATCCCCGCAGCGCGGCAGCTGTTTTTCGGGGCCGGCGGCTTCAGCGGCGAGATCGTCACGGAGATCGTCGCCGACGGCCCGGTCAAGAAATACGCCTTCCGCTTCGCCAACCTGGCGCCGCAGCCTCGCGAGCCCCTGGCGCTCGCCGGCGCGGAGCCGTTCCTGGCCTTCGCGCTGGCGCCCGATTGGGCCGCGGCCCTGCCGCTCGCCGGCGCGTCCCAGGACCTGCCGGCGGCCATGGCCGACAAGGTCGACTCGCTCATTGCCCTGAACCCGGCCCTGCCGGAGCGGCTAACTGCGCTGCAAAAGATCGTGGCCCTGGAGATCAGGAACTGCAGTCTGGGCATCGAAACGACCGGTTGGCGTTCCCGGCCGCTGGAGCGGGTGGCGCAGAGCAACACCGCGACCCGGCTGGAAAAGGCCCTGCTGCTGGGAGCGCTGCTGAAAAGGGCCGGCGTCGACTCCGAACTGCTTGCCGTTGCCGCCGGACCCGAGCTGGCCGCTGCCGCCGCTACGCCGCTGCAGCTGGGCGAGTTCTGGCTGAAAGTCCCGGCCGCCCAGGCCTACCTCGATCCCTGCCGCGAGCAGCACGAGTTTTTCCCCTACGGCCTCCAGGGGCGAAACGCCTGGAACTTCGCCGGCCGCGCGCTGGAGAAGCTCCCCCTGTCGACCGCGAATGACAACGGCCTCCAGCTCTCGGGCAAGGCGCGGTTGGCCGCGGACGGCGCCTCGGGCACGCTGGTGGTGGCGGCGCGCGGCCGCTTCAACCGCTACGGCGACGCGGCGGCCGACGCCGGCAAGTTCATCGCCGGCGTCGTGAGGCGCTTCTTTCCGGCCGAGAAAGTGGAGGTCAGCAAGATCCTGGAGCTGACCCGCCGGCAGACGCGCGCCGAGGTGACCTTTACAGGCAAGTGGCTCAGGGAACTCGGGGCCGGATTCTTCGCCGCCGACGCCGTTCGCCTTCCCGGGCTGAGCGAGAACATGGTCATCCTGGACAAGCGCCAGTCGCCCTTGACCCTGGAGGAGCCGTTCCAGGTCTCCCTGGACCTGGAGATCGAGCCGGCCAGCGGGCTGAAGCTCGAATACGCCGCGCCGGCCCTGGAGCGCAAGAACAAGCTCGGCCGTTTTTCCAGGAGCCTGACGGCCGGCAAGGGCGGCGCCGTGAAGATTTCCGCCGCAGTCGCCCTGGAGCAGGGAGTGGTGTCCCCGGCGGAGTACCCGCAGCTGCGCGAGCTGTTGCTGCCTTATTTCTCTCCCGATTTCGGGCTGGTGTTCAAGGAACAGAAACAGTGACAGTGTCAGTGTCAGCAAGAAGTTCAGCATAGTGATAGTGATAGTGGTAGTGGTAGGAGCAGCCAAGAAATGAGCTTTGAACTATTAGGCAACAGATCGATCGATTGCGGCTGTTTGTCACTCGCCTTGAAGGCCCTCCCCTAGAGGGTTACGCGTTTCCTTGGTTTGATCTTTTACTGCTTCTAGTCACTCATCACTCGTCACTTGTCACTATGGGCAGCATTTTCCTTGCCACGCCGGCGCAATTCCATTATAATGAAGTCCCGAAACAAGGAGAAAAAATGGCCGCTGACAACGACTTCGTGAAGGAGATCACCAAGAAATCGGTCGATTTCTCCGCCTGGTACGTCGACGTGGTGCGCAAGGCCGAGTTGGCCGACTACTCGCCGATGAAGGGCATGATGGTCATCCGCCCCTACGGCTACGAGATCTGGGAGCTGATGCGCGACCAGCTCGACCGCATGTTCAAGGAAAGCGGCCACCGCAACGCCTATTTTCCCCTGTTCATCCCCGAGTCCTTCCTGCAGAAGGAGGCCGAGCACGTCGAGGGCTTCGCCCCCGAGGTGGCCTGGGTGACCTCGGGCGGCGGCGAGGCGCTGGAGGAGCGGCTGGCCGTGCGGCCGACGTCCGAGGCCATCATCTGCTCGATGTACGCCAAGTGGGTGAAGTCGTGGCGCGACCTGCCCCTGCTCTACAACCAGTGGGCCAACGTCGTGCGCTGGGAGAAGGTGACCCGCCTCTTCCTGCGCACCACCGAGTTCCTCTGGCAGGAGGGGCACACCGTGCACGCCACCGCCGAGGAGGCCGAGGAGGAGACGCTGCGCATGCTGGCCACCTACCGCAAGCTGGCCGAGGAGTACCTGGCCATCCCGGTGGTCACCGGCCGCAAGAGCGACAGCGAAAAGTTCGCCGGCGCCGTGCGCACCTACGCCATCGAGATGCTGATGCCCGACGGCAAGGCGCTGCAGGCCGGCACGTCGCACAACCTGGGCCAGAACTTCGCCAAGGCCTTCAACATCCGCTACGAGAGCAAGGAGCAGAAGCTGGAGTACGCCTGGCAGACCTCGTGGGGTGCGACCACCCGCCTGGTCGGCGCCCTGGTCATGACCCACGGCGACGACTCGGGGCTGATCCTGCCGCCGCGCGTGGCGCCCATCCAGGCGGTCATCGTGCCCATATCGGCCGGCAACTGGAAGGAGACGGTCCTGCCCCGGGCGCAGGAGCTGTTTGCCGAACTGAAGGCCGCCGGCATCCGCGTCTTTCTCGACGACCGCGACGCCTACACCCCGGGCTGGAAGTTCGCCGACTGGGAGATGCGCGGCGTGCCCGTGCGCGTCGAGATCGGGCCCAAGGACATCGAAAAGCAACAGGCGGTGCTGGTCAGCCGCCTGGACCGCAAGAAGAGCTTCGTCCCCTGGGACAAGCTGGCAGAGGAATTGAAGAGCCTGCTGGAGAAGATCCAGGGCGGCCTCTATGCCAAGGCCCTGGCCTTTCGTGATGAGAACACCCATGACGCGCGCAGCTACGACGAGCTCACCGCGGCCATGGCCGGCGGCCGCGGCTTCATCCGCTGCGGCTGGTGCGGCAGCCCCGACTGCGAGGCCAGGGTGAAGGCCGACACCTCGGCCACCATCCGCGTCATCCTCGACAATCCCGAGCCCGGCTTCGCCGCCTGCGCGGCCTGCGGCGGTGACGCGCGGCACACGGTCCTGTTCGCCAAATCCTATTAGCCATGGAAGACCCCTTCGGCGAACAGCGGCTGCGCATGGTCGAGGAGCAGCTGCGCGCCCGCGGCATCGCCGACCCGGCCGTGCTGCGCGCCATGGCCGCAGTGCCCCGCCATCTTTTCGTGCCCGCGGAGGCGCGCGAACGGAGCTACGGCGACGGCCCGCTGGCCATCGGCCGCGGCCAGACCATCTCCCAGCCCTACGTCGTGGCCTACATGACCGAGCGGCTTGAGCTGGCCGGCGGCGAGTCGGTGCTGGAGATCGGCACCGGCTCGGGGTATCAGGCCGCGATCCTGGCCGAAACGGCGGCCCGCGTCTGCACCGTCGAGGTGATCCCGGAGCTGGCCGCCGCCGCCCGCGAGCTCCTGCAGGAGCGCCTGGGGTACCGCAACATTCTGTTCCGCGTCGGCCGCGGCCAGGAAGGCTGGCCCGAATGCGCTCCCTTCGACCGCATCGTGCTCACCGCCGCCCCGGCGGAGTTTCCGCCCGCCCTTTTCGACCAGCTGGCCGAGGGGGGGGTCGCCCTGGCGCCGCTGGGCGCCGGCAGCCAGCGCCTGGTCCGTTTCCGCAAGCGCAACGGCGCCGTGCGCGGCGAAGACCTGATCGGCGTTATCTTCGTGCCGCTGGTATGAAACGGGCAACGCTGCTGCTGCTGGCGCTCTGCTGCTGCCGCTGCGCCGCGTCCGCCCCGGCGCGCTTCCTGACGGTCTACGTCCAGGAGCGGCCGTTCCGCGTCGAGATCGCCGATACGCCGGAAAAGCACGCCCTGGGGCTGATGCACCGCCGCGCGCTGCGCGACGACTGCGGCATGCTGTTCGTTTTCGCCGACGAGCAGGTGCGCAGCTTCTGGATGAAGAACACCCTCCTCTCGCTGGACATGATCTTTCTCAACAGCGCCGGCCAGGTGGTGAGCCTGCGCGAGGCGGTCCCCCCCTGCACGGAGGATCCCTGCCCGAGCTACGAATCGGACCTGCCGGCGCGCTATGTGCTGGAGGTCGCCGGCGGCACGGCCCGGCGCCTGGGCCTGAAAGTCGGCGACCGCGTCTTCATCCCGCCGGCCGGCGCCCCCTCAGCCTGAGCCGCCTGCCGCGCCGGCGGCGAAAAATCGCCGCCGCGATTGACTAATTTTTTCCACTGGTGATATAATCCCTTCATGATCATCGAATGCCCGCAATGCAAGGCCAAGTACGACATCCCCGACGACAAGGTCAAGGGCAAGAACAAGCTGAAGTGCTCCCGCTGCCAGACCGTCTTCGAGGTCATGGAGGCCAAGGGAGATTCCTCCAGCAAGAAGGACACGGCCAAGATCATCCAGCAGAAGGTCGAGGATTCGCTGTGGATCAACGAAAACCTGAAGCTGCCGGACGACCGCAAGATTTCGGTCGCCGTCATCAAGGGCGCCCGCGCCGGCTTCATCTTCCACCTGAACAAGCCCTACGTGCTGGTCGGCCGCGGCAAGGTCGACCTGATCATCCCCGACA
>CAYXCX010000054.1:8278-9981 GCA_964463405.1 uncultured Clostridia bacterium | reverse complement strand
AGCTTCAAGTCGGTCTCGGCGCCGGTCCTGCTGGCGGTGGTCATGCTCATCGTCGGCTTCATCAGCTATCTTGTTTACGGGGTCATGGACCGCCGGCTCGAGGCCTCCGAGACCCGGGCGCAGGAGGAAAGCGCGGAGGAGCCGTTCCGGCTGGCCGACATCAAGCTGATCCTCAAGAACAAGGGATTCTGGTACATCGCGATGCTCTGCCTCCTCTTCTATTCCGCGGTCTTTCCCTTCCTCAAATACGCCAACGACCTGATGATCCAGAAATACCACGTCAAGGCGGCCCTGGCCGGCTTGATCCCGGGGCTGCTGCCGTTCGGCAACATCTTCATGACGCCGGTCTTCGGGCGCATGGTGGACCGCAAGGGCAAGGCGGCGTCCATCATGCTGCTGGGCTCGGCCCTGCTGATCGGCGTCCATTTCCTGTTCGCCCTTCCCCTGCTCAGCCATTGGCTGATCGCCCTGGCGCTGATGCTCGTTCTCGGCGTCGCCTTCTCCCTGGTTCCCTCGGCCATGTGGCCCTCCGTTCCCAAGCTGATTCCGGAAAAGCAATTGGGAACGGCCTATGCGCTGATCTTCTACATCCAGAACTGGGGGCTGATGGGCGTGCCGTACCTGATCGGCTGGATCCTGGACCGCTTTGGCATCGTATCGCGCTCGCTGGCGGCCGACGGCTCGCCCCTGGTCGTGTACAACTACACGATTCCCATGCTGACGTTCATGGGGTTCGGCATCCTGGGACTGGCCTTCGCCTTTCTGCTGAAGATCGAGGACAAGCGCAGGGGCTATGGCCTGGAGCAGCCCTCCAGCGCCAGGTAACCCGGAGAAATCCCCGGCCCTTCTCCCGGGGCGACGCGACTCCTGACGGCGCAACCGGTTCTGGCCCTAGGGAGCGGCGGCTCCGGCGGCCGGCCGGGCTTCAGTTTTCCGCCTCGCCGGGATCGCGGCGCCCGGGCTTTTCCGCGGCGGCCGGCGGCGGCCGGAACGAGGAAAAGGCCTGGCGCTCCTCGTCCTCCCTTCCCTTGCGCTCGGCGCGGACCTTGGTCATGACGTCGACGGGCGTGTTCTTGACCTGCAGCCGTTCGCCGTTGACCAGGGACACGGTGGTGGGCGGGCCGCCGCGGATCTCCTTGATGGCGTCGACGTTGAGCATGATCTCCAGCCCGTCTAGGCGAAACAGCCTGATCATCGTTCACCTTCCCGCCGGCGGTGCGTTCGCCGGCCGGCTCCGCCATCATACCATCAAAGCGCCCCCGGCCACAAACCGGGCGGTTTGACTTCCCTGCAAACGCCGTCTATAGTGCCGGCATGGACGCCGCCCGCTTCCACGAGCACTACCTGCTGCAGGCCGCCTGGCTGGCGCCCTCCCGCCGCCACCTGTTCCGCCGGGCCGGCCTGCCTGGGCGCGGCCTTGTCCTTGACCTGGGCTGCGGGACGGGCGTCATCGCCGATGAGATGCGCCTCCTGCGCAACGCCCCGGTGCTGGCCGCCGACCACGACCGGGACATGGTCGATTTCGCCCGCCGCTGCTACCCGGGCAACGAGTACCTGGAGGGGGACGAGCGGCTCCTGCTTAAAATGGGGTTGCGCTTCGACCTGGTCGTCCTGTCCTTCGTCCTCCTGTGGCAGCGGCGCCCCCTGCCCTTCCTGAAGCGGCTGCGCAAGCTGCTGGCCGAAGGCGGAGCGTTGCTGCTGCT
>CAYXCX010000054.1:0-8268 GCA_964463405.1 uncultured Clostridia bacterium | reverse complement strand
CCGAGGGCGCGGGCGGGCTCATCCTTGACGTCTCCGACTACGGCGGCCGCCTGGACCACCCTCCCGAGCTCAACTTCCTGGGGGAGATTTACGCCGGCCACATCCGCCGTGAGGGGGGCGACCCATTTGTCGGCCGCCGCCTGCCCACCCTGTTGCGCCAGGCCGGCTTCGGCGCCGAAGTCGAGCTGGCCGGCTGCCTGGACCAGCCTCGCGGCCCGCTCGGGCGGGAATGGGAGCGGGAATGGCGCTTCTGGGCTGACCTGGCCGGGCTCCAGGACCGGGAACTGGCGCGGATCATGGCTCTGGAAAAGCGGGCCGTCGCCAGCGGCAAAAGGCTGGCGCTGTCCCCCGTGTTCTGCGCCCTGGCCCGCCCCCGCGCCTAGAAAGTGAACTTGAAGGGAACCGCGACCCAGACCTTGACGTTGACGCCGTCCTTCTGAGCCGGAGAGTATTTCCAGTTCCTGACCGTATCCTCGATCAGCACCTTGACATCGGGCGGCACGTTGCCGGTCAGGATCTTGACCTTGGCCACGGTGCCATTCTCGTCGACCAGAAGGCTGGTGGGGATGGTCATGGTCTTGCCCTTGTACTTGGCGTGCATCGAGGAGGGGATGGACGGATTGGAGCCGGAGACGCGGGCGGGCTGCACGGCCACGAGGTTGATGGGCACCAGGTCGCCGGTCTTGGTCTTGGCGGCCTCGGCGCGCTTGGTCTCTTCTTCCTGCCGCTTGCGCTCCTCCTCGGCCTTGAGGCGGGCCTGCTCGTCGTTCTGCTGCTGCTGCCGCTTGGATTCCTCCAGCAGCCGCGCCTCTTCTTCCTGCTTTTTCAGTTGCAGTTCCTGCTCTTTTATCTTCTTTTCTTCCTCGAATTTCCTGATTTTTTGCTCGGCCTCGGCCCTCTTCTTCTCGTCGGCGATGGTGGCCTGCTCGGACTTCATCTTTTGCAGTTCGTCGGTCATGGCCTTCAATTGGGCGGCCTGGGCCTCCATCTCCTTGGCGCGCTGCAAATTTTCCTGCTCGATCTTGGCCGCGGCTTCGACGGCCTGCTGCTTGGCCTCGCGGGCCGTCTTCGATGAGTTCCAGGCCAGGAAGCCGCCGATGGCGATGGCCAGCGCCACGCCGCCCAGCACCGGCCAGAGCCAGCCCGGCGCCTTCTTGCGCTCGTCCAGCCCGTCCAGGATGCCGCTGACCAGGTCTTCCTTTGCCTGGGGCGTCGCGGCCACCTCCTTTTTGGGCTCGGGAACCACGTAGGCCAGTTCCTGCTTGAGGACCTTATCCTCCTCGTCGACCGCCTCGCCGTAGAGCGAGTTCATGAAGTAGGCCAGGTTGAAGGTGATGGAGGAAAGCTCCTCGATGTGGAAATAGGTGGCGATGAAGTCCTTGAACTCCTTGATGGTCAGGAAGCGCTTCAGCGGGTCGGGGTTCAGCGTCTTCTTGAAGAAGGTGATGACGTTGGTCAGGAAGTTCTTGTCGGTCGAGGGCATGTACTGCTTGAAGGTGAGGTTGGCGAACTTGGAGTCGAAATCGTCGCCGGCGCCGCAGGAAAAGTACTTGCCGGTCAGGATGCGGTAGATCAGGTAGCCGAGGTGGTAGATGTCGGACTGGGCGACGAGGCGCTCCTTGCGGATGAACTCGGGGGTCAGCCAGGAGCCGTAGCGCTTCTCGGTCTCGGAGTAGAACGGCTCGCTCCGCTCCAGGTACTGGAAGATGCCGTAGTTCTTGAGGAAGATCTTGCCGTCGTAGTGGATCAGGATGTTGTCGGGGGTCAGGAAGCCGTGGTAGGAGCGCTCGCCGCTGACGATGATCGAGGAGCCGACCTCGATGATGTCGGCGATGGCGATGCTGATTGACATGGCCAGGTCGAAGTTGATGGGCATGCCCTTCTTTTCGGCGTCGACCAGGATCTGCTCGATGTTCTTGCCCTTGAAATGATCGAAGATCAACTGGTTGCCCTTATCGCCGACGTTGATCTTTTCCGGGGAATAGAGGAACGGGATGTTCGACTTGCGGATCCCTTCCAGCAGCAGCTTGACCCGCTTCCACATGTCGGCGTTGCCGGAAATTGCCGGGCTCACCTCGCACAGCACCTTGTGGGCGGTGGGCTTGCGGTTCTCGACCGGGGCCACCCGGTAGTTGATGCCCATGGTGTCGGAGAACAGGTCGCGGTAGTAAACATAGCCGTTCAGGACTTTGTATTCTTTCATTTGCTTACCTCGCTTTATGGAATCTGCAAAGCACTATATAAAACAAAAAATGATTTTTCAATAGGGAAAATATTTTTTCGCGCGCCGGCGGCGGGCGGCGGCGCGCGGTTTGAAAAGGGGCCCGGCCTGTGCTAGAATTGCCGCCATCCCCAGAGCGCGGGGACCTCTTTTTTCAGGAGGCGCCATGAGCAAAAAAATCGCGTTGCTGCTGCTCGCCGCCGCGGCGTTGTCCTCATGCGCCGGCAAGCCGGCCGACGAGCAGGCGCGCCTGGCGGCCGGCTCCCTCGCGGAGATCACCGAGCGCTACGACCTGCTGAAGGACCAGCTGAACGAGAAGATGCGCAAGTCCTCCCCGGCCGGGCGGAACGAAGCGCTGCTGGCCGAGTTCAAGCGCATGCAGGAAGAGCGCCAGCGCGAGCTCGAGGATCTGCTGCGCCGCGGCGAAACGTTCAGCAAAAGCGACGCCCTCGACCTGGTGCGCGCCAAGATCCTGATCGAGCTGGGCCGCCTGGCCGACGCCCAGGGGATCATCGACCGCCTGGGCGGCCGCAGCGACAGCCTGGGCGCCGAGGCGCGGATGCAGCAGGTGGTGCTGCACATGATCCGCCGCGAGCTTCCAGAGGCCACGCGACTTTTCCGCGAAATCGAGGCCGCCGCCCCCCGCGACGTCCAGTTCTACGACGTCGCCCTGGCCCTGGCCTTTTCCCACCCCGAGCCCGCCGTGCGCGGGGAATTCTCGCAAAAGCTGCTCGACGCCCCGCAGCTGCCCCTGCGCCACCAGGCCGTCCTGCCCCGGGTCCACGCCAACCTGGCCCATCTGGCCATGGAGGCGCGGCAAAGCGCCACGGCGCGCGGGCACATGGAAAAGGCCCTGGCCCTGGCCGCCGATCCCCAGCTGAAGGCGACGTGGGAGGGCGAGCTCAAGCAGCTGGCCTTGCTCGACCAGTCCCCGCCGCCCCTGGACGTCGACGCCTGGATCAACGCCCAGGCCCAGCCGCTGGCCGCCCTCAAGGGCAAGGTGGTGGTGGTCGATTTTTGGGCCCCCTGGTGCGCCCCCTGCCGCAAGGTCATGCCCACGCTGCAGTCCCAGTACCTCAAGTTCCGCGACCAGGGGCTGGTGGTCATCGGCTACACCCGGCTTTACGGGCGCTACAGCGACGACCTAGCCAGCAAGCCGCAGGTCGGATCCGCCGAGGAGCTGGAGCTGATCCGCCAGTACGTCTTGCGCAACAAGATCTCCTACCCGGTCGCCGTTTCCAACGAGGGGCGCGCCTTCGACGCCTACGCCGTGACGGCCATCCCCACCATGGCCTTCATCGACCGCAAGGGGAACCTTTCCTATTTCAAGACCGGCGCCGGCACCCTGCGGCAGATCGAGGACAGGATCGCCGCCCTGGTGGCGGAGCGCTGATGGAACCGATCACCCTGGCCGAACTGGACGGCAAGCTCCAGGAATCGTCGTTCGTGCTGCTCGATTTCTCCTCTCCCGGCTGCAGCCCGTGCAAGAGGATTGCGCAGCAGTTGCCGGGACTGCTGGCCGAGCTGGCGCCGGTTGCCGTCGCCGCCTACCAGGTCGACGTGGCGCGCGAACCGGGGATCGCCGCCCGCTTCATGGTCCTCGGAGTCCCGGCCCTCATCCTGTTCAAGGAAGGGCGGGAGATCGGCCGATATAACTCCCTGCCCAAGGCCGACACCCTGCGCAGGCTGCTGTCCTGAAATCGGGACAGATCGCCTCTCGCGCCCGGGCCAGGAGTTGGCATGCCGCTTGCATGCGTTTTAAGCGGAGGCACATCATGAAACGAACGATCGTTGGTCTGGCGATTTTCGCCCTGGCGGCGGGCACACTTCTCTCCCAGAGCATAAACCTGAAGATCGGAGTGTTCGTACCCCGGCTCGACTCCGACTTGTGGCGCATCAACATGGAGAACCTGACCATCGCCAAGTCCGACCTGGTCAACGTCACCTACGGCGGCGAATACGAGGGCTACCTGAGCCGGAACTTCTCCGTGGCGCTGGAGATCGGCGGCTACGCCAAGACGCTCTATGCCCAGTACCGCGACTACGAGCACGCCGACGGCTCCCCCATCTACCAGAACGTTTCGCTGCGCATCGTCCCGGTCGAAGCGGCGCTGAAATACTATCCCGCGGGCCACCGCCATCGCCTCAATCCCTTCGTGGGCCTGGGCGGAGGCCTCTATGTCTGGACGTACCAGCAGTTCGGGGAATTCGTCCGCTTCCCGGAGCTCACGACCCAGGAGGGGTTTGCCGAGACGCGCCGCGTCGCCCTGGGGCTCGTCGGCCGCGCCGGCATGGTGTACCGCTTCCAGCCGCGCCTGGGCGTGTCGCTGGAAGGCAAGTACCAGCACCTGCAAGGGCGCCTCTCCGAGTACTTCCAGGACTTTGAGCCCCTGGACATGAGCGGCTTCTCGGTCAACGCCGGCATCCAGTACTATTTCGACTGATCCGAATAGGCCGCAATCCCCACGTCACGGTGGGCGGCGGCTCTCCTTTCCGGCCGGCGGCCGCGATTGACAGCCCCTGCCGATTGTGTTAAATTTATCCCCGACCGGCTCGGGCCGTTAGCTCAGTTGGCAGAGCACCGCCCTTTTAAGGCGGGTGTCGTTGGTTCGAATCCAACACGGCTCAGATGGAGGCCCGTTCGTCTATCGGTTAGGACATAAGATTTTCAATCTTAGAAGAGGGGTTCGACTCCCCTACGGGCTGCTTGCCTTCCAGGACTGGATATTTGTTCATTGCTTGCTACTACCACTACCACTATCACTACCACTAATAGTTCGTTGAGCTTCTTGCTAACACTAACACTAACACTAAGAGCTCGTTTCGTTCACTCCCTGGATCTTTTCGCCAAACACCATCTTCATCAGGATGGGGAACTCGAACTCGAAATTGGGCGTGAGGATGCCCTTGCCCAGCGCCTGGCGCACCTGGGCGATCTTCCAGAACCGGCCCTCGGTGCTCTCGGTTGGGTCGATCCGCGGCTGGCGGCCGGTGCGGGCGGCAAACAGGAACACCAGCTCCGACTCCACCTCGCTCTGCCACACGTAGCGCGCCAGCGGCGCGGCCTTGATGTCGGCCAGCCCCGTCTCCTCGATCGCCTCCCGGGCCAGCGCCTGCGCGATCGTCTCGCCGCATCGCGCGTGGCCGCCGACGGCCGTGTCCCACCTGCCCGGCTGGATCTCCTTGGCCGGCGATCGCTTCTGCAGGAACAGGCGGTCGCGGTCGTCGATCAGGTGCAGGTGCACCACCGGGTGCAGCAGCCCCTTTTGCGAGTGGCAGGCGCTGCGCGGCGCCCGGCCGATCACCCGTCCCTCGGCGTCGACCAGGTCGAACCACTCCTCGCCCGGCGCGGCAGCGAAGCGCGGGCGGGCGCGGCGGCCGCGCCAGAGCTCGACCAGGAAGAAGGCGGCGAACAGGATGTAGAACAGGCCGCCGGAGATGAAGCCCCAGGCCGCCCGCGACAGGGCGAAGG
Organism: uncultured Clostridia bacterium; assembly: GCA_964463405.1. Taxonomy (GTDB): domain Bacteria; phylum Acidobacteriota; class Aminicenantia; order UBA2199; family UBA2199; genus UBA2199. The sequence continues at coordinate 2,575 of CAYXCX010000054.1, read as the reverse complement.
CGGCGTAAGCGGTTAGCGCCGCGTGGGCAAGGAACAGATAGAAAAGGGCCTTCATGCTGCGGGTCATGGCCCGGACCTGCTCGGGGCCGAGTTCGAGCCCCTTCAGGTAGCGGCGCAGCATTCCCTGCAGCAGGTTGGCCGGGGTGAAGACCGAAATCCCCAGGATCAGGCAAAAGACGAGCTCGATCACGGCCGGCTTGAGCCGGAAAAAGAGGTCGTTGTCCAGCAGCAGGGAGATGCCGCCCATGGCGGTGATCAGCAGGGTGTCAAGCAGGACGAAACGGTCCCAGGTCTTTTCCCGGGCATAGGACAAAGCCAGCTCTGCGAGCCCGAAGGCCACGGCCGTGGCCAGGCCGACCCTGGTGCCCCACAGGGCGTCGGCGGCCAGGAAGACCAGCAGCGGCAGGAAGCCCGGCGCCAGGAGCTTGAGAAGCTGGAAGCGGCTCAACGGCGCTTCAGGATCAGGGCCAGCCGCTCGCGGAGTTCCTCCGGGGTCACCTGCGAGGTGCCCACCTTCTCCACCACGATCGAGGCGGCGGCATTGGCCAGGGCCACCGCCTCGCGCAGGTCGGCGCCGGCAGCCAGGGCCAGGGTGAGCACGGCGACCACCGTGTCGCCGGCGCCGGTGACGTCAAAAACCTCGCGGCTGTAGGCAGGCAGGTGGAACAAACGCCGGCCCTGCTCGGCCGCGGAGATCCCCTGGCTGCCGCGGGTGATCACGGTGAAGCGGCTGGCGAAGCGGCGGCGCAGGCGGGAAAGGGCCGCGGCCAGGCCGGCATCGTCCTCGATCGGCCGCCCGGCCATCTCGGCGGCCTCCTTCAGGTTCGGGGTCAGCCCGGTCACGCCGCGGTACAAGTGGGCGTGGGCCGGCTTGGGGTCGACCACCAGGGGGATGCCGCTGCGGCCGGCCTGGTCGCGGAGCAGGTCCATGGCCCCGGCGGTCACCGTGCCTTTGGCATAGTCGGAGACGATGATGGCCTCGGGGCGCGCCGCGGCGATGGCGGCGGCCAGGCGCTCCAGCACGCCGGCCTCCATGGCGACGCGGCCGTCGCGGTCGATGCGGACGATCTGCTGGCGCTGGGAGACCACGCGCGTCTTGACGATGGTGCGGCAGCGCGGGTCGCGCAGCGCCAGGTCGCCCTCGCCCTTGAGGCGGGCGATCTCGGCGGCGAAGCCGTCGTCGCCGCAGACGCCCAGCAACAGGCCGCGGCCGCCCAGGCGGTCGACGTTGGCCGCCACGTTGCCGGCGCCGCCCAGCCGCGACTCGTCGAGCTCGACCGTGAGCACCGGCACCGGCGCCTCGGGCGAGATGCGCTCCACCCGCCCGAACACGTAGCGGTCCAGGATGACGTCGCCGAAGACCAGGACCCTCCTGCCGGCGAAACGGGAGCAGATCTCAGCGTAACGGTTCAGCAGGCGCATGCGCCTCCTCCTTCAGGGACAAGAAAGGCAGGCTGAGGAAATAGAACAGCATGAACTTGATCTCGCTGTCGCCGAAATTGTACTCGAACAGGCCGGCGACGAGAAAGCCGACGAAGGCGAACAGCACCCCTGCCGCCAGCGCCCGCCCCTCGCCCAGGCTGCGCTTGAGGCGGCGGATCAGGCCGGCGATGATGAAGGCGCAGGCCAGCAGGAAGCTGGCCAGGGCGAACAGGCCGCGCTCGGCCAGGATCTGCAGGAAATTGTTGTGCAGGTGGGCGTTGACCTGCTCGGCCTGCGGGTGGCGGTAGCGGGCCTCGTTTTCGCGGACGGCCTTTTCGACGTTGTGGCTGCCCACCCCGGTCCAGGGGCGGTCCAGGAACAGCTTCACCCCAGACCAGGCCATGTGGACGCGGTCGCGGTTGGAGCGGTCCTGCAGGTCGACGATCGAAAGCACCCGGCTCCTGACCGCCGCCGGGGCCAGCAGGGCCGCGACCAGCGCCAGCGGCGCCAGCCCCAAGAGGAACTTGGGCCGGAAAAAGAGCAGGAACAGGCCCAGGGCGGCGGCGATGCCCAGCCAGACGCTGCGCGTCAGGGAGAAGGCGATGGCGGCCAGCATGGCCGCCAGGACCGGCGCCACGGCGGCCGTTTCGCGGCGGCCTGCCCGGCGCAGGGCCAGGAGGACGGCGAAAAAGATGAACGGCAGCATCAGCAGCCCGGAATAGGTCATCCAGTGGGAGGTGAAGCCGGTCAGGCGGTCGTCCAGAACGATCCCCTTGCGCCAGACCGCGAACAGGCCGGCCAGCGAGGAGAGCAGGGCCGAGGCCAGGATGGCCGCCAGCGAGAGGCGTACTCGGCGCCATGAATCCAGCAGCCAGTGGTAGATGGGGATCAGCAGGACCTTGTTGTCGCGTATGCTGGCGGCGCGGTCGATGGAAAAGGCCGTGGCCACCAGGGTGAAGAGGATGTAGGCAGCCCAGAACCAGTCGTGCCCGGGCAGCGCCGGCAGCCCGCCGCCGCGCCACAGCCGGGCCAGGAAAAGGGCCAGCAGGATCGTGCCCAGCACATAGCAGGCGGCGATGGACACGTCGAGCAGGGACAGGAAGGCTGGGAGCAGGGCGAAAGCCGCTGGATGGGGGTAGACTGCGGACCGCGG
>CAYXCX010000053.1:0-9991 GCA_964463405.1 uncultured Clostridia bacterium | reverse complement strand
CCTCGATCGTGCCGCCCCCCACCACCGAGGCCAGCCAGTTCATCGCCAGCGCCGACCAGGCTCTCTACCGCAGCAAGCAGCAGGGGCGCAGCCGCGCCGGCGGCGGCTGACCCGCCGCCGGCCGCTCAAAACAAGATTCCCAAGCTGAGAAAGGTCTTGAACAGGTGGTAGCGGGCCTTGGGGTCCTCGTTGCGCTCATGGTTGCTGAAGGGCATGAAAAAATGGAGCCCCAGGCCGGCGTCGACGTGGCGCAGATAGCTCTTGAAATCCAAAAGGCGCAGGCGCGCGGCCGCGTACAGCCCGTACTGCACGCGGTTCAGGACGCTGGCCTTTTCGACCTCCTTGACGTACGCCCCGCCGACGTGGGTGTAGCGGTTGCTCAGGAAGACGTGGGCGAACGGTCCGGCTGAAAAATCGAGGGCGCAGGCCAGCGACTGTTTGGGCAGGGAGACGGGAATGGTCAGCACCTTGCCGAAGCCCATGCCCAGCGCGGTCTTTTTGGTGTCCCACATGCCGTTCTCGATGGCCAGCCCCTTGCCGGAAATGAGGTTGCCAAAGACGAGGAACTCGTGGCGGTTGGCATGGAAGGAGGAAAGGACCAGCAGCGTGTCGCGGAAGGCCGGCTGCGGCTCCTTGTTCCAGATCGCGGCGGCGGTGAAGGTCGTGACCCGCTCGCTGGACAGGAGCGAGACGGAGAGCCCCAGCTCGGCCGGCAGCGCGACGGCCGGGCCCAGCAGCGGCAGGGCGGCGAGGGCTGTCATAGTCTTGCCGTCCGCCTGCCACCTCACAGCGCCCGCACGGCCAGGCGCAGGCGGACCTGGCCGCGCACCCGCTCCAGGTCGCGCCGCAGCTCCAGGTTGGCCGCGCGCGCTTCGGGCAGGTCGCGCCTCGTCTCTTCGACGCGGCGCTCGCGCTGGAACACCTTGGGCAGCTTGCTCAGCGCCGACAGGCTGAACCCGACCCCGGCCAGGGTGAAGGCCCGCCTGGCGCCGAAGAGCGAGGACTTGGCAACCAGCGAAGTGTCGGCGTTGTCGAGGCTTGAGCGGATCAGGGTGGCGTTGACAACGAAGAACGCGGCGCCGATCAGCAGGTCCTTCAACACCGTCTTCTTGAAAAGCCCCTTGTCAAAGCGCGTGCCCTGCGACACGACTTTCGTCTCGGTTTCCTGCTCGGCCTGGAGCGCCCTGCCCTTCAGCGCCAGCGTGCCGGCCGCGCGATCGAATTCGGCCTCGGCCGGGGCCGCGACCTCCGCCTCCACAACGAAGTATTTCTCGATGGTGCGCCCGGGCGCATTGCGCGGAACCAGCAGCAAGCGGTAGGAGTGGCTGGCGGCGCGGACGAAGTCGCCGCCGGCGGGCAGCTTCACCGTCTCGACGCCGGCCGCCAGGGCCCCCTTGGCCAGCAGCGTCCCCTCGCGGGAAAGGAGCTGGAATTCGCAGGGCAGTGAGGCCTGCAGCCGCAGCCGCAGCTCGGCCGGCGGGTCGAAATAGGCGATCTCGGCATCCTCGCGGGCCAGCGCGAGTTCCCACAGGACCGGGAATTCGCGCTGCCACGAAAGGCGGAAGTCGAGGATCTTTTTGCGCAGCGGGGCGGGCAGGAAGGCCAGGTTGGCCGCGGCGGCGCGGAACTCGCCCAGGTACTTTTCCATCCAGAACAGTTCGGCCTGGGCGTTTCCGATGCGCGCCTGGCAATAGCCGATGATCAGGCTCGCGGCCGCCTTGTCCCGGTCAGCCAACTCGGGAAAGCGCTTCTGCAGCGACTCGACCAGCAGGGGAAAATCCTTTTCGCTGGCCAGCAGGTTGCGGGCGTCCGCCCGCCAGTCGACTTCCGCCGCCGCCCAGGACGCCTGCAGCGGGAGCAGGAACGCCAGCAACAGGAGCGATCGCTTCACGGCCATCGGGTCCTCCTCGCGCATGTGCCGTACAATCATAGCACAGGCCGGAACTGGAAAAAATCGCCAGGACGCTAGTTCGCAGCCAGGGCGGCCAGCGCTCCCGGGTCCTGGCCATAGAACTCGGCCAGCAGCGAGTGCAGCCGCGGGCAGGAGGCGGAGAGGCGCCGCGGCGCCTCGAAGAACAGCTCGCTGGCGCAGGCGAAAAACTCGGCCTCGTTCTGCGCGGCGTAGGCGGGCAGCGGCGAGCGGGAAAAATCGTGCCGCTCGTAGGCCCGGGCGATCGCCTCGGCCCAGGAAACGGGGCGGGGCTGGTCGGCGGCCACGCGCAGGCCGCCGCGGCGCGCCTCGTGATCGAAAAAATGGGCCAGCTCGTGGATGATCACGTTGTAGCCGTCGCCCTGGCCGGCGAATCCCCGCAGCAGGCTCTCCTCGGCCACCAGCAGCGGGCCGCCCGCCGGGGCCTGGCCGGCGATGTTTCCCCGGCCGGGACGGTAGTTCTTGTCGAAGGCCAGCCCGGGATATACCGTCACGCCGTCGGCAAGCGGCGGCTCCCAGTCGGGCCGGCCGTGGAGCATGGTCGCGGCGCCGGCGGCGACCAGCAGCCGCGTCCGCCCGCCGACCGGCGCGCCGCCCACGGCGCTGACGCGCGTCTCGGCCAGGAACAGGCGCACGTCGAGCTCGAAGCGGAGGCGGCCAGCGGCGGTCAGCGCCCGGTAATAGGGCGAGTCCGCCAGCAGCCAGCGCCGCCACGCGGCGGGGAACGGGGCGCGGGCCGCCCGCCGGCGGCGTAAAGGGCGGCGCAGCGCCAGCGGCAGGTAAACGGCCAGCACGGCCAGGGATGCGGCGAGCGCCAGCATCCGCCCCGAGACGGCCCAGCCCACCAGGCCGGCCAGAAGGATGAGCAGGGAGTAAAGGGCGGTGAACGCCGGCTCGAAGCGCGGCAGCGCGCGCACGGCCCGCCGCCCCTCTCAGCGCACCCGGCCGCGCGCCAGCGAGAACAGGACGCCGGCGGCGCAGAGAGCCGAGAATACGACGAACGAAGCGCTCAGGCTTTTGAGCAAGAGGGGGAAGCGCTCGGGAACGATGCTGGCCTTGCCAAGGAACAGCGAAAAGACCAGGGTGGCGATCCCCATGCTCAGCATCTGGCCGACCATGCGCATGGTGCCCAGGGCGGCCGCGGCCACGCCGAAATGCCGGCGCTCCACCGCGCTCATGACGGCGTTGGTGTTGGGCGAGGAAAACAGGGCGAAGCCCAAGCCGACCAGCATCAGGTTGGCCACGATCCCCGCCAGCGGGCTGGCCGCCCCCAGCCCGGTGAAAAACAGCAGGCCCAGGGCGCACAACCCCATGCCCAGGGAGGCGACCAGCCGCGGCTCGAGGCGGTCGGAGAGGCGGCCGGCCAGGGGGGAGAACAGGGCCATCACCAGCGGCTGGGAGATCAGCACCAGCCCGGCGGCGCCGGGCGTGAAGCCCTTGACATACTGCAGGTAGAGGCTGAGCAGGAAGCCGATGGCGAAGGTGGCGCTGTAGTTGATCAGCGCCGCCAAGTTGGAGAAGGCGAACACGGTATTGCCCCGAACCAGGCGCGCCTGGAAGATGGGATGAGCGCAGCGCGATTCGCGGACCAGGAACAGAGGCAGGGCCGCCACCGCCGCCAGCAGCAGGAATGCGCCGCGCCAGCCCGGCAGCCAGGTGAACCCCAGCATGAAGCAGGTCAGCATGGCGCTGTAGAGCAGCGAGCCCGGCCAGTCAAAGGGCTCGCCGCGGCTGTCCGCCCATTCCGGCTTCAGCTTCAGGCGCACGGCGGCCAGGACCAGCAGCCCGACCGGCACGTTGAACAGGAAGACCCAGCGCCACCCCAGGTGCTGGGTCAGGAGCCCGCCGACAAACGGCCCCAGGGACAGGCCCGTGTAGGTCGCTCCCACGTTGATGCCCAGCACCCAGCCGCGCCGCTGCGGCGGGAAGACCGAGGTGAGGATGGCCACGCCGGTGCCGAAGATCATGGCCCCGCCCGTGCCCTGCAGCAGCCGGGCCAGGAGGAAAACCGCCGTCCCGGGAGCCAGGGCGGCCAGCAGCGAGGCGGCGCTGAACAGCGCCGTGCCGGCCGTAAACACCCTCTTGCGGCCATGGATGTCGGCCAGGCGGCCGAAGGGCAGGAGAAAAACGGCCGCGGCCAGCAGGTAGGCGCTGGCCACCCAGCCCATGGTCACGGCGCTCATGGCGAATTCGCCGCCGATGGCCGGCAGGGCGACGCTGATGGCCGAGGCCATCAGCGGCGTCAGCAGCGAGCTCAGCGTCGTGACCAGCAGCGTGGTGCGCTGCAGCGAACGGTCTTCGATGGGGGCGGATTCCATGGCAGCATCCGATTCTATCGCGCCGGCACCCGGGTGTCAAACAGAATAACAACTAAACGATCTCTTAGTGTTAGTGTTAGTGTTAGTGTTAGGAACAGCAACGATCGAACTAGTGCCACCTCGAATCACGGCAGGTCGGTTTGTCGCTGCGACTTGCCAGGCGCCCCGCTTTCCCGGCTACTGCGCCTCTGCTACCGCCTGTTCCAATTTGGGATTGATACGGGCTTTGCGCTTCTTGGCCTGAGCCAGCCACTCGCGGGCCAGGCCATAGCGGCGGCCGACAAAATAGAGGTTGATCAGGTTGTTGAGGCAGCGCTCGTGCCCGGGCGCGATGGCCAGCGCCTTGAGGTACTGGGCCTCGGCCTCGTCCAGGCGCCGCGACTTGAACAGGAGGTTGCCGTGCAGGGCGTGAAACTCGGCCGGCGTGGCGAACGGCGACTCCACCTCCTGGAGGACGTCGGCGGTGGCCCGCCCGGTTTTTTTGCTCTCGTAGGCGCGGTCGACGGACACGCACGCCAGGCTGCTGGTGCTGCCGCCGATGTCCTGGGCGGCGAGCTCGCGCAGGCGCTTCTCGTCCTCCCTGGACATCGACAGCCAGTTGGGCTTCTGGTTCTCCCATACCCGCTGCATCTCCAGGCACCCCGCCTCGGCCCGCTCGATCCAGGCCAGGGCCGCCGGCAGGTCGCCCGCCTGGCTGGCGATCACCGCCTTGCCGTAGCAGGCGCTGGGATGGCCGGGCATGACCGCCAGGCAGCGGTCGAGCTCGAGCCCGGACTCCTGCCAGTTCCGCATGGCGGCGAGCTCAAGTCCCTTGTTCGCCACGGCCAGCGTCGAATGGTACTTGCGCAGCAATTCCATGTCCTGCTCCAGGCTGGCGCCCTTCTGGGCGGGGAGCAGCGCCGCGAGCAGCAAGCCAAGCCAACAGGCCAGGCCGACTTTTTTTTTGCTTTTTTTCATGATCTCACCCAAACAATTATAGCATGAAAATTCCGCTGCCACCCCAAGCGCGGTCACTCGCGGGAAATGTCTCGGCCGATCCCCGCCTTGCCGGCGTCAGCCGTCCCTGCTTCCGGGATTTCCTTAAAACGCGCCTCCCTCTTTGACAAGCCACCGCCGCCGTGGTACAAGGCCGATCATGCGGCGAATCAACTGCCTGTTCCTCCTGCTGGCCGCGTTTGCGGCAGCAGCCCATGCCCAGGCCGAGCCCGGCCTGGGTTTCTTCGCGGAAGAGCCCGCCGGCCTGGAGGTGAGAACCTTCGTCCTGGCCCTGGAATCGGGGACGACGATGAATTGCTACCTGGCCTGGGACCCCGCTGCGCTGGAGGCGCTGGTCATCGACCCGGGAGCCCCGGTCCCCGAGGTGCTCGCATTCATCCGCGCCAGGGGGCTGAAGGTCCTGGCCGTGCTGAACACCCACGGCCATTACGATCATGTCGGCGGCGTACCGTTCCTGGCGGAAAAACTCGCCGTCCCCGCCTACCTTCACCCCGCTGACCTTCCCCTGGCGGCCCGGACGCTGGGCGCCGGCTTCCCCTTCCGCTCCTACCCAACCGACGGCCGCCTGCGCCTGGGCGGCCTGGAGCTCGAGGTCATCGCCGTCCCCGGCCATTCCCCGGGAAGCGTCTGCCTGCGGTCCGGCGGCATCCTCTTTTCCGGCGACACGCTCTTTGCCGGCGCCGTGGGCAAGCCCCACGGCGACAGCGCCGACCGCCGCCGCGCCAACCTGCACCTGGAGACGGAGAACATCCTCCGGCGGCTGCTGGCCCTGCCGGCCATGACCCGCGTCCTGCCCGGCCATGGTCCCTCGACCACCGTCGGCGCCGAGAAGACGGGAAATCCGTTCTTGAAAAAATGACGGCGGCAGCAGCAGCCGAAGAACGAGCTGCCGCATTGAATGATGAGTGAAGAAAAAAATCCAGGCCGGCACAATGTGCCGGCGCACGCCAAAGGAGGATCCGCAATGAAGACGCTGAAAAAAATCGACGTGCTGTCGCTGGCCAAGTTCCAGACCGTGCTGATGGCCCTGTTCGGCCTGCTGGTCGGCGTCTTTGCCGCCTTTTTCGGCTTTATGTGGCAGGCGTTCGCCGGCCGCTTTGCCGGGGAAAGCGACGCCCTGCCCGCGTTCGGCGCCGGGCTGGGGATGGCGGCGCTGTTCATCCTGCCCATCGTCTACGCCGTCATCGGCTTCATCGCCGGACTGGTCGGCGGCGCCCTGTTCAACCTGGTCGCGGGCATCACCGGCGGCATCCAGGTGCAGCTGGAAGAGTAATCAGCACCAGGAGGACCTTTCGTAACACGTGACGCGTCACGATAGGCCTCATAACACTTTGACTTGGCATCGCGCCCATACTAGAATGGCGCTGGCATGGAGCTGAACCCCAAACCGATCTACGGCAACTGGGCCCATGGCTGGGCCCTCGACCGCCACACGCTGCACAGCCGGGCCGGGAGCGAGCACGCCAAATTCGACCGCTTCGATACCGAACGCAGCGAGATCGGCGAGGCCCTCTACCGGCTGAAATACCGGCTGGAGCGCGGGCAGGCCGCGCCGGTCGCCCGGGCCGTGGCCGGCTTCGTCCGCGGCCGGCTTGAGCTCCGCGATCTGGCCGCCGTCCTGCCGGTGCCGCCGTCGAACGCCGACCGCGCCTTCCAGCCGGTGGCGGTCCTGGCCGCCGCCATTGGCGCCGAGCTGGCGCTTCCCGCCCCCGACGACTACCTGCTGAAAGTCAAGCAGACGCCGGCCTTGAAAAACCTGGAGGACAGCCGCGAGCGCCGCGCCGAGCTGGAAGGGGCTTTCGTTGTCGCGGACCGCCGCTTCGCCGGCGCCCACGTGCTTCTGTTCGACGACCTGTTCCGTTCCGGCGAGACGCTGAAGGCGGCGGCCGCCGCCCTGCTCTTCGCCGGCGGCGCCGGCGCCGTGTCGGCGGTCACCGCGACCTATACCCGGACGAGATCATGAGCCGCACGGAAGAAAGCGCCTGGCTGGCTCTGGCCGCCATTCCGGGGCTGGGGCCCAAGGCGCTTTGGCGCATCGCCGATTTGCTGGTCTCCCGGGAACGGAACGCCTCCTGGCTGCTGCACAATCCGCAGGCGGCGCGGGAGGCCCTGGCCGGCCTCAAGGCGGGGATCGTCCCTTCCGTCCCAGTCCTGGCGGAGTCGGCGGGCCAGGACCCGGCGCTGCCGCCGGGCATGATCCTGCTGCACCCGTTGCACCCGGCTTTCCCGCGCCGGCTGCTCGCGCGCAGGAGCCGCTTGTCCCTCCCCGCCCTGCTCTACGCTGCGGGAGACCTGGCGCTCCTGGGACGTCCGGCCGTGGCCGTGGTCGGCCGCCGCGACGCCGGCACGGAGGCGCGGTCAGTCGCCGCGCAGCTGGCCGCGGGCTTGGCCGCAGGCGGCATTGCCGTGGTCTCCGGCCACGCGCCGGGAATAGACCAGGCGGCACATGCCGGCGCCCTGCGCGCCGGCGGGGCGACGATCGCCGCCCTGCCGGAGGGCCTGGCGAGATTTCGCCCCAGGCCGGAACTGCGCGGCCTGCTGCGCGCCGGCAATGCCCTGTTCCTTTCTCAATTCCCCCCCGATGCCGGCTGGGCTTCCTTCCAGGCCATGGCGCGCAACAAGCTGGTCGCCGCCCTGGCCGACGTCCTGGTCGTGGTGGTTTCGGGCCGCGAGCGCGACGATCGCGGGCGCAGGAGCGGAACGTTCGACGCCGCCCGCGCCGCCCTCACCCTCGGCGTTTCCCTTATCGTCGCCGAGCCGTCTTTTCTGTCCGAGCCCGCCGGCGGCAACCGCGACCTGTTCCGGCTGGGGGGCACGCCCTGGGACCCGCGGCAGGGGGCCGCGCCCATCATCGAGGCGCTCAGCAAGCCCAAGACGAAACAGGAATCGGGGCAAAAAAAACTGTTTTAATCGCTTACATCAAACGATACCGTACACTATTTTTCGCACATTTGAAGAGAGGTAGTCCTCCAAGTTTTTTTGAGGGCAGAATGGAAATGAAATCGCACGGCAAAAGGCCCCTTTTTTGCTGCGGTTGCATTGATTCTTTGCCGCGAGTACAATCGCAATATGGACGCGAACAACAAGAACTTTTTCTGGGGCGTGCTGCTGGGCGCCGCCGCTGCGGCCGTCGCCGGCGCCGTGGCCTTGACCCGTTCGTTCCGCACCTCGGCAACAGACGGGAGTGCCTCCGCCAAGAGCGCCGGAACCGGCAAAAGGAGAAGGAAGCCGGCGGCCGCCGCTCAAAAGCGCAAGGAGTAGGCCGCAGGCCGGCTCAGTGAAATCGGGGCCGGTTACCCGTTTGCCGGTCCGTTCGGTATACCGTTCGATCGATCCCGAATGCCCCATTCAATCACGGAGGAAAATCATGAAGCGCAACCCTGCCCATCCTTGCAAGCGGATCCCGGCGGGGAGCCCGACGTCCTGGCGCAGGGCCGCGACCAGCAGCTCGAGGCGGCAGTAGCGGAGCTGCTGAAGCCGCACGCCAAGTTGCCCAAAGCCCTGCCGCAGGCTAGAATAAGCCATGGAACGAAAACCGCTGGCCGGCGGCACGCTGGTGTTCGCCGCCCTGGACCGCGAGGCGGCGGAGTGGATCGGCGCCGCCGCTGAGCAGGCGCTGCGCTTCGCCGACCGGCGCTGGGGGCTGCGGCCTTCGGGCGCGCTCCAGGTTCATGCCCTGACCTCCTGGGCGGGATTTTTTTTCGTTGCCGCGCCACGGCCCTGGCTTTTCTTCCTCCTGGTCACGCTTCCCCTCTGGGTGTGGCGCGTGCGCCGCGTCTGGAAGGTCGCCGGCGGCTGGACGCAGCGCTTCGGCCGCAGGGTGGCGGTGGGGGTGAAGCCGCCGCGCCTGCTGCTGGCCGCAGACCGATCCCTGGGCGAGCGGCTTTTCCTGTCCGAGCCCGACATGCAGGGCAAAGTGCGGCAAATCACCTGGCACGAGACGGTCCATGCCTGCTCGCTGCATCACAAGCTCCCTGCCTGGCTGAACGAGGGGCTGGCCATGTTTGCCGTCGACCGGCTCGCCGGCAAGCCGACTGTCCGCCCCGAGACTCTGTCCTGGCTGACGGCGAGGAGCGCGGCCGCCGGGCTCCGCATCCCCAGCCGTTCCCGTGAGCGCAGCGAAGCGTTCCTGCGCCTGTATGCCCAGGGATATTGGCGCGTGCGCTATTTTGAGGAGCAGCACCCCGGGCTGCTAAAGAACCTGCTGGGAGCTAAACGCAAGCCCGGCACATGGCTGCCCCTGCTGGCCAAGGCGGCCGATCTTGGCGAAACTTGCGGCTGGACCGAGATCGACCGCAAGATCCAAAGCCATTTCAGCAAGAGACTGGACGAAAAAAAGAACGAGCTCTAAGTGTTAGTGTTAGTGTTAGTGTTAGTAACAGCAAGTAACGAACTCTAGTAAATTTTCCAATATATCGGAGCTATTCTCAGATCACCCTTTTTCTCATCACTCAGCACTTATCACGAAAGTCCTGTTTTTCCACCGCCTTCACTACTACAGCGCTTTCGCTAAGAGAGTTGGTTTGTTGGGTTTCTTCCTAACACTAACACTAACACCACTGCTGTCCAATATAAATCGCTCGTTGGACAGACAGTTAGCACTATAAAGGGTTTTGAGGCTAGTAATTCCAGGTTTTTAGATTAGGTTGCCTTCTCGTTTTGTTTGGTTTCATCAATATGCTGTCCAAGATCAAAGACAGATCGCGCCCTTTGGCAGGCTCTCGCGCCATTCGCTTCCGCTTTTTCG